>NZ_SPPB01000100.1 GCF_004570605.1 Granulicatella sp. WM01
TGAAATAGTATAGCCCTCGTTTAATAATATTTCAATTTGACTTCTTTCTTTATCACTTAAGTGTTTATAGTGTCGTTTTGTGGTATAATGTACTTCAGACATGAAAATCTTCCTATCTATTTGGTTTGGCAACTTTAGTATAGCTGATTTTCATGTTTTTTTGTTTATTTTTATTTGTTGCACTTCATTTTACAACACGGGAATTAAATTTATGTATAAAGCGTTTCAATTTATTATTGTAATAGTTTTCATTTAGTAGTATAATGACAACAGGTGTTTATTTTGTTTGCTATTCAGAAAAAGGTATGAAAAAAATTGGGTGTATTTATTATCGTTATCATTACTATAATTTTAAAATGATAGTAAGCGTTTTAGACATCGAAGTTTAAATAAAGGAGAATACGATATGTATTATAATAAGAAAAGTGGCTTTTCTATGAAAAAATGTTCTCTAGGAATAGCGTTAATATTAGCAGGGGTAAGTACAGGAAATTATATTGTAAGAGCTGAGTCAACATCTCCTGTATCTATTGAAAATCGAAATGATGAGTCAATGGTTTCTGAAGAAGAATATAAACTAGAATTACAGAAAATTATTTCTATTGATGCAGGGAGAAAATATTTTTCGGTAGAACAAATTAAAGCAATTATCAATGAAGCTAGTAAGAATGGTTATACAGATGTTCATTTATTGCTTGGAAATGATGGATTAAGATTTATACTAGATGATATGGCCATTACTGCTGATGGTGTAACGTATTCAAGTGATGCAGTAAAAGAAGCGATTGAAAATGGAACAAATCGTTATTATAATGATCCAAATGGAAACCATTTAACACAAAGTGACATGGATGAGATTTTGTTATATGCTACTGAAAAAGGAATTCAGATTATTCCAGCCATAAATACTCCTGGGCACATGGATGCTATTTTAAATGCTATGGAATCATTAGGTATTGAGAACCCACGTTTTTCTTATCAAGGAAGAAAATCAGTAACAACAATTGACTTAAATAATACTAAAGCTATTAATTTTACTAAAGAATTAATCAAAAAATATGCTGCATATTTTTCAGGACAAGTCGATACATTTACTATTGGATTAGATGAGTATGCGAATGATGCGATAAAAAGAAGTAATGGATTTAAAGTTTTACAAGAAGATAAAAGCCAAGGAAAATCGGGATATTCAAAATTTATTGATTATGCAAATGACTTGGCTGCTATTGTAAAACAAAATGGAATGTCTCCTATGGCTTTTAACGATGGTATTTATTATAACAGTGATGAAAGTCATGGTACTTTTGATAAAGATATTATTGTGTCAATGTGGACAGGTGGCTGGAATGGTTATAATGTTGCATCATCTAAGTTCATTTCAGATAAAGGACACTTTATTATCAATACTAATGATGCATGGTATTATGTTTTAGGAAGAGATAGAACAGGTAGTGGTTGGTATAATTTGAAACAAGGATTAGATGGTATTGATAGCACACCGATTATAAATGTACCAAAATCACAAGGTGAAGATATTCCAATTTTAGGAAGTATGGTAGCTGTTTGGGCAGATTCTCCATCTGCAACATATAAACCAGAAAATGTGTTCCGTTTAATGAGAAGTTTTGCAGATAGAAATCCAGACTATTTTAGAGCGGATTATACATTAGTAAGTGAAGAATTAGCAAAAGCTCCAGGAAATCTTGAGGAATATACTTCTGAAAGCGTGAAAGCATATCAGGACATTGTTAAAGCTATTAATTGGAATTTAAGTCGTTCGAAACAAACGGATGTTGATCAATATGTAGAGCTTGTTAAAACTGCTCGTGAGGCTTTAGTTCCAATTCCACGTGAAGAGTATACAGTTACTGTATATGAAAATGATGTTGAAATTTCTTCTGAAACAAAACGAATGACTCAAGAAGAACTTGAAAAATATTTAGATGAAGTTATCAAAGCGGAAGTAGCGAAAGGAAGAGAATTACCTACAACCGAAAAAGAAAATAATCACTATAAATTGTATTTTATAAAAGCTGAAATCAAAACAGTAACAGAAGTTATTCCTTTTAAAACAGAAGAAAGACAAAATGCTGAACTAGACAAAGGAGAAAGACGTGTTGTTGTTCAAGGTGTTAATGGAGAACAAGAGGTTAGAGTTTCTATTAAACGAGTGAAAGGGGAAGAAAAACGTACTATTATTGGTACTAAGGTAGTTAAAGAACCTGTAAACGAGGTTATTGAAGTAGGAACGAAAGAAAAAACTCCAGAAAGTCCAAAAGAAAGTAAAACTGAAACGATAAAAGAAAGTATTCCTTTTGGAACAGAAGAAAAACAAAATGCGGAGTTAGCAAAAGGTGTGCGTCGTGTTGTTGTTCAAGGTGTCAATGGAGAAAGGGAAATAACATTAGCTATTGACACTGTAGACGGTAAAGAACAACGCAAATTGGTTAGTTCAAAAGTGATTAAAGAACCTGTAAACGAAATTATCGAAGTCGGTACAAAAGAAAATACTTTAGGCGTAACACCAAGTATTGAAATAACAACGGAAATTATTCCTTTTGAAACGAAAGAATTAAAAAATTCTACATTAGCAAAAGGTGTACGCCGTGTTATTGTTCAAGGTGTTAATGGAGAAAAAGAAATTAAAGTAGCTGTTACTGGAGAAACAAAACAAGTGATTGGGACACGTATTACAAAAGTGCCTGTAACTGAAATCGTTGAAGTTGGTACAAAAGATGAAGTTATAGAAACTAAACCCGTTGAAGATAAGAAAAATGTATTGCCATATACGGGAGAAGCACAATCATTTTTAGCTGTAGGCTTAGGTATCTTAATGGCAGGTATTGGTTTAATTTTATTTAGAAAAAAAGAACGTAAGTAATGCAGGCAGCCAATTTAAGTAATTGTAATGTTTTTAGGGTTTGTATATAAGCGAATTTTGATAATGTTAGTAATGAAATAATTGATGCTATGATAAGAGGTTATGCGAATAAAGTCATAATCTCTTTGTGATAATAAAAAAGAGGCTCTTCGTCAAATTATGTTGGTAAGTAAAAATTCCAGCAAATATTAAGTTGTTTTTTCTTAATAGGGCTAATTGTTTCTTTTCGAATCGGTATGCAGTTGTCAAGGTTTATAGCGTGAGCGTGCCTTGACAATAAGCATACTGATTTGATAGACTTTTCAGCCCATATTAAGATGGTTTAAATAATTTTTCTTGCACTAAAAATACTCGAGTTCGTAAATATGTAAAATATTTAAAC
>NZ_SPPB01000101.1 GCF_004570605.1 Granulicatella sp. WM01
ACGAGGGACTAATGAAAATCACAATGGTTTAATTCGAGAATTTTTACCAAAGGGAAAATCATTTAATTTAGTACCTATTCAAATGATAACAACTATACAAAATGCGTTAAATAATAGACCTAGACGTATACTAGACTATGATACACCTCATACTATGTTTAATCGTTTGTGTGCAACGACATAAACTATAACAGAATAGGTGTAACCGTAAAGGCTCGCTACGCTAATACCTTGACCGTTACACCTATTCCATTACAAAACAACTATGTCGCACACAGACATAGACTGTGACTTTAGTATTTTTCATGTACTGTTGCACTTGGCTTTACAATTCGAGTTTAATAAAATAATGAAAAAAATTAGGCTTTTCATTTTTCTTTTTCATAAATATATGATATAATTTTTTTGAGGATAGAGAGTTTTTAAAACTTGGGCTCGGTAGTGACCGAGCTCTTTTATGTTTGAGAAGTGTGCTAAACTCTTACAGAAAAGAGAGGAAAATAAATATGAAATTTTCAGAATTAGGGCTAAGTGAAGCCTTATTAAAATCAATAAAAAAAATGGGGTTTGAAGAGGCTACTCCTATTCAAGCTCAAACAATTCCTTTAGCATTAGAAGGAAAAGATGTGATTGGTCAAGCACAAACAGGAACAGGAAAAACTGCTTCGTTTGGATTACCAATGTTAGAAAAAATTAATACAAAAAAACGTGTTATTCAAGGTCTTGTTATTGCGCCAACACGTGAGTTGGCTATTCAAACACAAGAAGAATTATTTCGTTTAAGTAAAGATAAACATGTGCGTGTAAATGTTGTGTACGGTGGAAGTGATATTGGACGTCAAATTAAATTGTTAAAAGATACACCGCATATTTTAGTAGGAACACCTGGACGTCTATTAGACCACATTAAACGTAAAACAGTTATACTAGATCATATTGAAACATTGGTTCTTGATGAAGCTGATGAAATGTTAAATATGGGATTTTTAGAGGATATTGAAAATATCATTACTTTGACACCGCAGACAAGACAAACATTACTGTTTTCAGCAACTATGCCAGATGCTATTAAAAAAATTGGTGTGACATTCATGAAAGATCCTGAACATGTGAGAATTAAAGCTAAAGAGATGACGGCTAATTTAATTGATCAATATTTTGTGAAATGTAAAGAACCTGAAAAATTTGATGTGATGACACGTTTATTTGATGTGCAATCTCCAGAATTAACAATTATTTTTGGACGAACAAAACGTCGTGTGGATGAGTTAACAAGTGGTTTAGAAGCACGTGGTTATAAAGCTGAAGGTATTCATGGGGATTTGTCGCAACAAAAGAGAATGAGTGTATTAAATAGTTTCAAAAAAGGAAACTTAGATATTTTAGTGGCAACTGATGTGGCAGCTAGAGGGCTAGATATTTCAGGCGTAACACATGTTATCAATTATGATGTTCCTCAAGATCCAGAAAGTTATGTTCATCGTATTGGAAGAACTGGACGTGCTGGTAAAGAGGGAATGTCTGTTACTTTAGTAACTCCAAATGAAATGGATTATTTAAGAACAATTGAGAATTTAACACGTAAACGTATGACTCCATTACGTCCACCTACAAGACAAGAAGCGTTTGAAGGGCAGTTAAAAGTTGCTTTAGAGCAAGTTAATCAATTAGTAGAAACACTTGATGCAGAACCATTTGAATCTGCTGTTCAAGAATTATTAAGTAAGTACAGTGATAAAGAATTAGCGACATTATTAATCAAAACATTAGCAAGAGATCCAGAAGAAGTTCCTGTAACAATTACACCTGAAAAACCTTTACCACAACGTAAACAACGTCGTAGTCACCATAATAGACATGATCATAAATCATCAAATCGACGTCAACGTTATGAACGTTCATCTGATAATAAACGATATAACAAAAATTTTGATCGTAAAAGACGTGATAAATCTGAAACATTTACAAAAAAAGAAAAAGGTTTTACAATAAAAAAATATAAATAAAAAAGTTTTAGGTAAAACTCGCAAATACAATTAAATGGCTTTAAATTAAGCAATTAAAATTCTTGATTTAAAGCCATTTTTTGAAATGTTTGTTCATTATATTTAACATATAGTGACTTTTTTATTCAAGGAGAGTATATGATTGAACAAATTTTGCAAATACTACACACATTAGAACATGAGGGAACTAAAAAACGTTATCAAAAAATAAATGAAGTCGCTCCCTACATTGGTGTGCCTATGGGAGAATTGAGAAAACTTGCTAAACAATATAAACAGAATAATGAATTATTTATGCCTTTATGGAAAACAGGGATATTAGAGGCACAATATTTGGCATTATTTATTATAAAACCTCATGCATTATCCTGTGAGGATATTTTTGAATGTATCTCTCAACAAGTGTCTGTTAACGTATTAGATAAATTTCTTGATAATGTATTAGCTAAACGGGAAGATATGATGTTTTTTAAATCTACACTAAAAGAATCTGATATATTAGTTCATCAACGTCTATTTTGGGGATTAGAAAGACACTATCTTGTATCAAAAAAAGTGCCAGATGAGGAACTAGTTCACATTTTTCATACTATTTCTAATGAGTTAGTAGAAGTTCAAGAACTGGTGCAGTGGCCTATGAATCGCTGTTTAGTGGAAATGGCTGTAAATTATCCAAACTGGCTAGACAAGTGTTACGCATTAGGAAGTAAACTAGGTGTATATAAGGAGATGAAAGTGCCAAAAGGATGCACTTCTGCCTATGCACCAGAGTGGATTGATGCACTACTAAAACGACAACTTAAATAAAATTAACCTATTTGTTAGGATAATAAAAATTATCTCGAATTGTAAAGCCAAGTGCAACAGTACATGAAAAATACTAAAGTCACAGTCTATGTCTGTGTGCGACATAGTTGTTTTGTAATGGAATAGGTGTAACGGTCAAGGTATTAGCGTAGCGAGCCTTTACGGTTACACCTATTCTGTTATAGTTTATGTCGTTGCACACAAACGATTAAACATAGTATGAGGTGTATCATAGTCTAGTAGACGTCTAGGTCTATTATTTAACGCATTTTGTATAGTTGTTATCATTTGAATAGGTACTAAATTAAATGATTTTCCCTTCGGTAAAAATTCTCGAATTAAACCATTGTGATTTTCATTAGTCCCTCGT
>NZ_SPPB01000102.1 GCF_004570605.1 Granulicatella sp. WM01
TATACAGCAATTGCAATCATTACACTAACTAATGAAACAATTAATATTCCAAAGTCAATGGCTAATTGCAGTGCTTCTGCTACTGACAATTATAGCTCCTCCTTTCCGTTAGATTTTGATGATTTGCACATAGGCATCACCTCTCTTTCAGAATTAGGAGCCACCGTCTTTACTTTTCTACTTGATTAGTGTATCACATATTATCCGATAATGCACGTATTATTTGTTTCTTTTTTAACATATTTAATAAATCTTTTTCTAATTCTACATTGCTCGTATATATTATTTTTTACATTTTGTAGAACCTATGTTATAATAACTGTAAAAGGGAACAAGCATAACTTGTTCCCCTGTAGAACCGTTTAAGACGGTGGCTCTTTGGGTTAAAAAATAACCGTTATCCGGCCAAAGATAAGACGGTTATTTTTTATTGTCTTTATTACAGTATACAGCAATTGCAATCATTACACTAACTAATGAAACAATTAATATTCCAAAGTCAATGGCTAATTGCAGTGCTTCTGCTACTGACAATTATAGCTCCTCCTTTCCGTTAGATTTTGATGATTTGCACATAGGCATCACCTCTCTTTCAGAATTAGGAGCCACCGTCTTTACTTTTCTACTTGATTAGTATATCACATATTATCCGATAATGCACGTATTAATTATTCTTTTTTTAATATATAATAAATAGTTTTCTAATTCTACATTGCTTGTACATATTATTTTTTGCATTTTGTAGAACCTATGCTATAATAACTGTAAAAGGGAACAAGTGTAACTCGTTCCCTGTAGAACCGTTTAAGACGGTGGCTCTTTGGGTTAAAAAATAACCGTTATCGGACCAAAGATAAGACGGTTATTTTTTATTGTCTTTATTACAGTATACGGCAATTGCAATCATTACACTAACTAATGAAACAATTAATATTCCAAAGTCAATGGCTAATTGCAGTGCTTCTGCTACTGACAATTATAGCTCCTCCTTTCCGTTAGATTTTGATGATTTGCCCATAGGCATCACCTCTCTTTCAGAATTAAGAGCCACCGTCTTTACTTTTCTACTTGATTAGTATATCACATATTATCCGATAATGCACGTATTATTTGTTTCTTTTTTAACATATTTAATAAATCATTTTCTAATTTTATATTGCTCATACATGTACTCTTCATACACGCATGCATATTATTTTTTCCCAGTTACTCTTTTGTTTATCTATTTTTCATACCAATATATTTTCACACATATCTTCATACTGTTTCATCAAAAATATATAGAAACTTTATTTTTCTGTGTTTTCCCAAATCAAACCATATGGATAAAGAGCTGATTTACTTTACTTAATTCTGTAAAAATAAGCGTGTTGGCAAACAAAAGAAGTTCACCAACACGATTTATTATACCTAAAAAATGAATAATTCAGCACACTTAAGGAACTAGGAAAAAACTAAAATTTTAGTATTTCGATTAAAATTTGAGAGATTGAAAACAGCTTATAATCAACGTTTTTTATAACGTCTTTATAAGCTGTTTTATATTTTTAAGACTTTTTCCCCAGTTCAATCAACTAATCAACTTTAACAATCCAGTTATCTGGTGCAGGCACATCTCCGTATTGGATACCTACCAATTCATCGTATAGACGTTGGGTTACTGGTCCTACTTCTGTTTCAGAGTAAAACACATGTAAATTATCGCCATTTTGAATACCACCAATAGGAGAAATAACGGCTGCTGTTCCGCACGCACCAGCTTCACTAAACTGATCTAGGGCATCAATATAAATATCTCCCTCTTCTACGTCTAGTCCTAAACGCTCTTTTGCCAAATAAAGCAATGAATATTTCGTAATACTTGGCAAAATAGACGGAGATTTAGGTGTCACAAATTTTTTACCGTCTTTTGTAATTCCAAAAAAGTTTGCTGCACCAATTTCTTCAATTTTAGTATGCGTTTGTGGATCTAAATAAACAGCATCACTATATCCAGCTTGTTTTGCTTCTTTACCAGCCTTATATCCTGATGCATAATTTCCACCTACTTTTACAGATCCCGTTCCACGTGGTGCTGCTCGATCATATTCTGTAACAATAAAACGAGTTGGTGTCAATCCACCTTTAAAATAAGCTCCTACTGGAACAACAAATACAGAAAAAATATATTCCGGAGCAGGTGCCACACCGATATTATCGCCTACACCAATAATATACGGTCGAATATACAAGCTACCTCCTGTTCCGTATGGTGGAATATACTCCTCGTTTGCTTTAACCGCCTGCTTAACGGCATCAACAAATTTATCAATAGGCACTTCTGGCATTAATAAACGTTGACAACTTTGCATTAAACGTTTTGCATTCTCATCTGGTCTAAACAAATTAATACTTCCATCTTTACAACGATACGCTTTTAACCCCTCAAAAGCAGTTTGCCCATAATGCAAAGCTGTTGAGCCCTCACTAATATACACCTTGTTATCTTCTGTCAATTGTCCATTATCCCATTGCCCATCTTTCCAATATGAAATATAGCGAAATGGTGTCTTTATATACGAAAATCCTAAATTTTTCCAATCAATCTCTACGCTCATGTCTTGTCCTCCAAAAATACGATATTTTCTATTTTAATCGTTTTATACAAGATAGTCAAACTATTTTTTAATCTTTTTTTAACTTTATCAATCGAATGTGATAATGTCTTAAAGTAATCGAATGACAAAATGTCCCAAAATGATAAACTAGAGATATGAAAAGGATAGAATTAACAGTGAATGAAATAAAAAAATATAACGTCATCAAAGCC
>NZ_SPPB01000103.1 GCF_004570605.1 Granulicatella sp. WM01
GTTTAAATATTTTACATATTTACGAACTCGAGTATTTTTAGTGCAAGAAAAATTATTTAAACCATCTTAATATGGGCTGAAAAGTCTATCAAATCAGTATGCTTATTGTCAAGGCACGCTCACGCTATAAACCTTGACAACTGCATACCGATTCGAAAAGAAACAATTAGCCCTATTAAGAAAAAACAACTTAATATTTGCTGGAATTTTTACTTACCAACATAATTTGACGAAGAGCCATTATTTGACGAAGAATTTGTGTTTTATGATGTGTTAAAATATAAAAAAGATGTAGAATTTATATGTAAAAAGCTACTTTATATGGGTATCATGAAATAGATATATATTATAAATGAAAATTTAATAAGAAATAGAAAAAATGAATTGACTCTGTATATAATAAATGATATTGTATAGAACAAAATATTTTTATGTATGGAGGTTGTTCTTATGTCATTATGGGAGTCAAAATTTGTTAAGGAAGGGTATACGTTTGATGATGTTTTACTTGTTCCAGCAGAAAGTCATGTGTTACCAAATGATGTTGATTTAACTGTTCAATTAGCTAACAATTTAAAGTTGAATATTCCAATTATTAGTGCGAGTATGGATACCGTAACTGACTCTAAAATGGCAATTGCTATGGCACGCCAAGGGGGCTTAGGTGTTATTCATAAAAATATGTCAATTGAGCAACAAGCTGATGAAGTCAGAAAAGTAAAACGTTCTGAAAGTGGCGTTATTCTAGATCCGTTCTTTTTAACACCCGGAAATAGTGTGAGAGAAGCAGATGCATTGATGGGACAGTATAGAATTAGTGGTGTGCCTATCGTAGATACATTGGATAATCGTAAATTAGTTGGTATTTTAACAAATCGTGATTTGAGATTTGTATCAGATTATACTATTTCAATTTCAGAAGTGATGACTAAAGAAAATTTAGTCACTGCACCTATAGGAACATCTTTAAAAGATGCTGAGCGTATTTTACAAAAACATAAGATTGAAAAATTACCGATTGTTGATGAATCAGGACGTTTGTCTGGATTGATTACAATCAAAGATATTGAAAAAGTTATTGAGTTTCCAAATGCAGCAAAAGATGAGCACGGACGTTTATTGGTGGCTGCTGCTGTTGGAGTAACAAGCGATACATTTGAGCGTGCAACAGCCTTATTAGATGCAGGAGCGGACGCTATTGTTATTGACACAGCGCATGGACATAGTGCAGGTGTTATTCGTAAAATTAAAGAAATTCGTGATACATTCCCAAATGCTACATTAATAGCAGGTAATATTGCAACTGAAGAGGGAGCACGTGCTCTATTTGAAGTTGGTGTTGATGTGGTTAAAGTAGGAATTGGGCCCGGATCAATTTGTACAACACGTGTGGTGGCTGGTGTAGGGGTTCCGCAATTAACAGCGATTTATGAAGCAGCTAAAGCGGCACGTGAATTTGGAAAAACAATTATTGCTGACGGTGGGATTAAGTATTCTGGAGATATTGTTAAGGCTTTAGCAGCTGGTGGACATGCTGTCATGTTAGGAAGTATGTTGGCAGGAACAGATGAATCTCCTGGAGAATTTGAGATTTATCAAGGACGCCGTTTCAAAACGTATCGTGGCATGGGTTCTTTAGGAGCTATGGAAAAAGGATCAAGTGACCGTTATTTCCAAGGTTCAATAAACGAAGCTAATAAGCTAGTTCCTGAAGGTATTGAAGGACGTGTAGCATACAAAGGAAGTGCATCAGATATTATTTTCCAAATGTTAGGTGGATTGCGTGCAGGTATGGGTTACGTTGGTGCACCTAATTTAAGCGAGTTACGTGAAAATGCACAGTTTATTAGAATGAGTGGAGCAGGATTAAAAGAATCTCATCCACATGATGTACATATTACAAAAGAAGCACCTAATTATTCGGTACAATAAAAAATATTAGAGTAGTCATTTTTTGTTAAAGAAGCGAGATAAAAATCTAAACCGTTTAAATGTAAAAAAGGTTTTACATTGAGGTATAGTAATGCCTAATTTAGGGTGTACAATAAATCGTGTTGGTGAACAAAAAGGTTCGCCAACACGATTATTTTTTTATAGAAAAAAGTGAAGCAAACCAGTAAACTATAAGTTGAGACAAAATAGTAAAGAGGTGCTTCACATGGATAAGAATACCAGAAAATTATTGAAATTGGAAGA
>NZ_SPPB01000104.1 GCF_004570605.1 Granulicatella sp. WM01
CGGTACCTGCACTAATCCCACCGTACAAGTCAATATCACCGTATTCAGTAATATTAGTATTATTAGACACATATGATGTTGAACGTTCTTTTATTTCATTTATATTGGTGATATTTGATTTACGGTTTTGTTCTTTTAGTTGTTTTTTTGCAGTATCTAGCACAACTTGTTGTCTATCTTCATGCAGTTGTGTGGAAGTATCTATGATTGATTGTAATGTTTTGGAAAATGCTGCTTCATCATTTTTTCTTTTTTCTACTAAATCTGATTTGCTTATTTTAAAATAGTTTGCTAACGTTTCTATTTTATCTATTCTTGGATATGTTTTAGCGTTTATCCAATCAGATACAGTCATGTATTTTAGATTCAAGTCAAAGCATAATTTATTTCTATCAATATTATATTTTTTCATATAATACTTTATGTTTTGTGCCATAACTTCTTTGTTTCCTAATGACATCATAACACCTCCTATTCAAATATGAATAACATTTTACGCTTTTACCGTAAAAAAGTAAAGGAAAACCGTAAAAAACAAAATAATTATAAAAAAACAGAAATAAAGCTGTTGACAACACGGTTAAACCGTGATATTATATGTGTGTAAGGTTAGTACAGAGGTTTACACGAAAAAGAAAGGAGATAACGAATGTCAAACATAGAAGTAGCAGAAATATGTAACGGTGAGGGTGATATATGTTATGTTGAGTTTATAAATTATATTTCTGGAGCCACAGAAATTTTGGATATAGACGAAATTAAAAAAATACAGTCAGAGATAATGACTGTATTAAGTAATAACGGTTTGACAGTGCAATCAGGGGAGTATGTATTACGGACAATACTAAAACAAATAAAAAATAAAATTAATAAAGAAAAAACTATATTTAACGAAAAGTTAAACGAACACCTTGACAAAATCAATGCAAATAGAATAGAAACTGTTTTAGAGATTTAGATGTTATTATAAAATAAGGAGACGTATATAATGGAACCTAGAATAAAAATAGACATAGAAATTATAAACGAACTGAAAGAGTTAATTGGAGATATTCAATTAACTATGATTGAAATAAATAAAAAGATAGAAAAATTGAATACATTTCAGTTGGAAATCACAACTGAAACAGTGTATGAAAGAAACAAAAAAGAAAAATTAGTCTAAACTTTGCGGGAGACAGAGAATAAAATGAGGAGGTGATAAAATGAAAATGACTTTAAAGATGTTACGAGCAAGAGATAACTTAACTCAAAAAGAAGCAGCACATTTAATTGGAATATCTCCAGATACGTGGAGTAAATGGGAAAATGCAAAGTCTTTTCCAGACGTCCAGAAATTAAAAGTCATTGAAGAAAAATTTAATATTAAATATGATGATATTATTTTTTTAAGTAGAATCACGGTTTAACCGTACTTTAACAAAAGGAGTGAAAAAATGGAAATATCAAAAGCAATCAAAGAAGCAAAAATAAAAAATGTGGGGATACGGCGTAGTTCATGGCTAAAAGATTATATAGTTATCCCCACTAATTCAGAAGTGTGTTGCATTATTGGACCAACTAGAGACAAAAAATTGTTAGCTCCACGTTGGAATCCTACGTCAGACGAACTAACGGCTGACGATTGGGAAGTAACTACTAAAAAAATGGTATGGCACTAAACGAACATTTTTGAAAGGAGTGAAAAAATGGAAATACCAAAAAATAGCTTAGAACAAATAGCCCTCAACGAATTGTTAAAGGGCATAAGTGAAATTTTGGAAAGATTAGATGTCATTGAAAAAAATCTTTTTCAATCTCACGAACAGTTAATTCACGATGAATCAACTGAAAAGTTAAATTAATAAAATTTTCTCGAATTGTAAAGCCAAGTGCAACAGTACATGAAAAATACTAAAGTCACAGTCTATGTCTGTGTGCGACATAGTTGTTTTGTAATGGAATAGGTGTAACGGTCAAGGTATTAGCGTAGCGAGCCTTTACGGTTACACCTATTCTGTTATAGTTTATGTCGTTGCACACAAACGATTAAACATAGTATGAGGTGTATCATAGTCTAGTATACGTCTAGGTCTATTATTTAACGCATTTTGTATAGTTGTTATCATTTGAATAGGTACTAAATTAAATGATTTTCCCTTTGGTAAAAATTCTCGAATTAAACCATTGTGATTTTCATTAGTCCCTCGT
>NZ_SPPB01000105.1 GCF_004570605.1 Granulicatella sp. WM01
GAGACAGTTTGACCAAACCATCTGAATTGACTAGCGTCCATTTGTATCAGTTCGCCACAATATTTTTTTCTCGGACGACTAGGGTGGATAGTGTCACTATCTGCTAGAAACTCACAAGAACGGGGTAAGTTTGTAGACAATTCATGTCTCACCTGTTGTGCTACTTTTTTCTGTTGTTTTAGTCGTTTTACTGTTTTACGATGTGTTTTGGGAGAAATCATCCCATGGTTATAGAGAATGGTACGAACAGTTGTATCTGTTAAATTGATGCCATGTTCTTGTTTTAACATTTCAGTAAAATGAACAACATTAGGTTTTAAATTGGTAAATGATTGGTATAGTTCTACAATAAAAGTTTTAGTAGATTCAGGTAGACTATGCTTTGGAGAGCGTTTTTTATTTTTATGAGAAAAAGCTGACTTACCAAATTGAACATAATTGTTAAGTAGTCGGTTAATTTGTCTTAATGATAAAGTTAATTCAACACAGGCACGTTGTTTTGTTTTTTTGCCATGATGAACGGCTTTGATGACGTTATATTTTTTTATTTCATTCACTGTTAATTCTATCCTTTTCATATCTCTAGTTTATCATTTTGGGACATTTTGTCATTCGATTACTTTAAGACATTATCACATTCGATTGATATAATACACTATAATAAGATAAAATAATATTTACACATCAGTAAAAAAGAGATAAAATGAAATAGACAGTATAAGGAGGATTTATGTTTAAACATGTTCATATTTTAGTAAATGAACGGTCGGGAGGCCTTAATGGAAAAACTTGTTTGCATGATGTGAAACACTTTTTAACCAAAAATAATATTCCCTACCTCATTTATCAAACTGCTTACAAAAAACACGCTTACCTTTTAACAAAACAAATCGTTCATGCTATGAAAAATCGCCCACAAGATTTATGTTTAGTTATCGGTGGAGATGGCACATTACATGAGGTTATTAATTGTCTTCACACACTCTCAGTTACTCTACCTATTGGATACATTCCAGCTGGAACAGGTAATGATTTTGCACGTAGTCTATATCAAAAACAACACACTGTCCAACTACTTCAATCCATTTTAATGGCAAAATCGCCTATTACTATTCCAATTTTAAAAATTAATCAAACATTCGCATTAAATAGTTTTGGCATTGGATTTGATGCACAAGTCACCCATATGGTTGATAAATCTCGTATCAAAGCCAAACTTAATGCATTAAAATTAGGTTCATTAGTTTATGTGTTATATACGCTAAAAAATTTATGGCAATTCAAAACATTCTCTGTTGATATTACATTAAATAATCACACAACAATGCATCACAACTGTTGTCTAACAACCATTATGAATAACGGTTATTTTGGTGGTGGCATTTTATTAGATCCTGCTATGATTTTAACTGATCACATATTTAGTGCTATTTTGATTAAAGACGTTACCTTTAAAGCCATTCTTCGTTTTTTACCTAAATTATTTAGAGCAAAGCATCTTCAAGACAGTGCTTTAACGCGTTATACAGCACCATGTCAATTATCTCTACATGTCCATGGAAATCATCTCATTCAAATTGATGGAGAAGCCTATTCTCCTAAACAAGATGAACATACTTATCACATTAGCTTAACATCACAACAATTTTACATTCGCTAGCCATTATTTATTATTTATTTTAGATAACGTTAAAATTAACTATCAAACAGTTGTGAATCTAGACTAGACAAAAAGAAAAAAGTTTTCAATGAAGCATTTATTTAGAGTATACAAAATCGTGTTAGTGCACAAAAAAGTTCGGGTGTACAATAAATCGTGTTGGTGAACAAAAAAGTTCGCCAACACGATTATTTGGCTCTTCGTCAAATGATGTTGGTAAGTAAAAATTCCAGCAAATATTAAGTTGTTTTTTCTTAATAGGGCTAATTGTTTCTTTTCGAATCGATATGCAGTTGTCAAGGTTTATAGCGTGAGCGTGCCTTGACAATAAGCATACTGATTTGATAGACTTTTCAGCCCATATTAAGATTGTTTAAATAATTTTTCTTGCACTAAAAATACTCGAGTTCGTAAATATGT
>NZ_SPPB01000106.1 GCF_004570605.1 Granulicatella sp. WM01
GATAGAAACCTCCTTATTACATATCTAAATTAAATGAAAATCCACTTATTAAGTTTATTATACAATAAATCAGTGGACTTTGACAACACAGACATTATGATGAATTAAATTTAAAAGCGAGTAAAAGTGAGTAAAAGCGAGTAAAAGCGAGTAAACAAAATATCCTTAGGAAATACAAAAAACAAGATAATCCCAGGCATATATGAATTCTCGTCCATTGACTTACTCCCATTCGGGAACACAACGTTACTCCTTCGCAAGTTATCTTGTTAAATATATTATACCATAAATATGAAAAAATGCTCACTTTGAATTCAAGGGGGTATCTTTTAACTATAACTTTACAAATCAGCAACAAAGGAGATATATACATGGCTAGTTTTCGTAAACGTGGCAAAACATGGGAATATAGAATATCTTATATTGATAGTAACGGAAAACAAAAACATATTACAAAAGGTGGCTTTGTAACTAAAGGAGAAGCCAAAGTTGCTTCACTAGAAATAGAGAATCAACTAGTAAAAGGTGTAAATATTTTTAAATCGAGCACATTATTTAGCGTGTATATGGAAGAATGGGCTAAGGCTTATAAATATGGAAAACTTTCTGCAAAAACAGAATCTACCATAAAAAGAGTAGTAAAAACGGCAGATATTCTATTTAATGGTTTAACAATAAAAGATATTACTAAGCTATCCTATCAAAAAATTATTAATTCATTTGGACAAAACAAAGCGAAAGCAACCGTTAAAAAGTATCACAACTATTATAAAGCATGTTTTCAGCATGCTGTTGAGGAGGGTATCATACTTATAAATCCAGCAAAAAATGCTGTAATAGTTGGAGATGTCACTAAGACAAAAAAAGAAGACGATAAGTATATTAGTTATGCAGAAGCAAAAAAATTAATTGCAGCCGTCAAAAATAATCTGAAACCAGAATATCTATCGAGTTATATGATTTTAATAGGCTTGTTTACTGGAGCTAGATTCGCTGAATTACTAGGGCTAACTTGGGAGGATATAGATTTTAAAAATCATACTATATCAATAAATAAAAGTTGGGACTATCATTTTACACATGATTTTATCCCAACTAAAACAAAAGAAAATAGAATCATCACAATAGATACTTACACAGAACAACTATTGCAAGATATGAAAACGAACGCTTCACATAATCACAAACGTATTTTCGTTGACGTGACCAATACTAGCATATCAAATAATGCCGTAAATAAAGCACTAGAACATGCGTGTAAACGTGCAGGAATACAAAATATCACATTCCATGCTTTAAGGCATACACACGGCTCTATTCTACTCTATCACGGTGCATCTATATTGTATATTTCAAAACGATTAGGTCATTCTTCAACTCATACAACCGAACAAGTTTATTTACATCTTATTGATGAATTAAAAGAAACAGAAGATATACGTATGCGTGAAGCTATTTCAAATATAAATAAAATATAGTTGTTAATCATAACAACTATATGGACAAAATATGGACAAAACCTTTATAAACATTGATAAATCAACAATGTTTACGCATCCTAAGGGAATCGAACCCCTATTTTAAGAACCGGAATCTTACGTGATATCCATTACACTAAGGATGCATTGTAGCTGTGTATGACACAACTACTAGTTTACAAAAAAACAAAATGAAATGCAAGAATTTATTTAGCTTCATACCATGTTTTTCCGATTCCCGTGTTGTAAAATGAAGTGCAACAAATAAAAATAAACAAAAAAACATGAAAATCAGCTATACTAAAGTTGCCAAACCAAATAGATAGGAAGATTTTCATGTCTGAAGTACATTATACCACAAAACGACACTATAAACACTTAAGTGATAAAGAAAGAAGTCAAATTGAAATATTATTAAACGAGGGCTATACTATTTCA
>NZ_SPPB01000107.1 GCF_004570605.1 Granulicatella sp. WM01
ATCTTGATAGAACATAGTAGGTGTATCCTTTCAATTTATATATGTATATTATAACAGTTAGTGAGGAAAAATGTATAAAATAAATGTTATACGAAAAAAGACCGCTGACAGTTATATTTGTCAACAGCCTCATCAACCCTATTTATTATAGAACCAAAATTGTTTTCTAGTTATGAAAAGACTGTTACGCACTTAAGTGCATAACAGCCTCATCAACCCTATTTGACATAGAACCAAAATACCAAGGAACATCTTTTACAATAAATCCTTGATATTTTTAAGTGCCATACATAATGACCCGTACGGGACTCGAACCCGTGTTACCGCCGTGAAAGGGCGGTGTCTTAACCGCTTGACCAACGGGCCAGTAATGGTAAAACAACGGAGAAAGAGGGATTTGAACCCTCGCGCCGCGTTAACGACCTACACCCTTAGCAGGGGCGCCTCTTCAGCCTCTTGAGTATTTCCCCAACACACTAAAGTTATTTTTGTTTTACCATAATGGGCCTAAATGGACTTGAACCATCGACCTCACGCTTATCAGGCGTGCGCTCTAACCAGCTGAGCTATAGGCCCTATTAAAAAGCGGGTGACGAGAATCGAACTCGCGACAACAGCTTGGAAGGCTGTAGTTTTACCACTAAACTACACCCGCTAAATGATTCAGAACTTAAAACAATCTACCAAGTTCAGAACCTACGGTCCCGACGGGATTTGAACCCGCGATCTCCTGCGTGACAGGCAGGCATGTTAACCCCTACACCACGGAACCACATTTCTTAATTGCGGGAACAGGACTCGAACCTGTGACCTTCGGGTTATGAGCCCGACGAGCTGCCAACTGCTCCACCCCGCGTTATTAATAATACTCTTTCGAGTTAAGGAGGATAAGGGATTCGAACCCTTGCACGCTTTTACACGCCTGACGGTTTTCAAGACCGTTCCCTTCAGCCGGACTTGGGTAATCCTCCATTATGACCCGTACGGGACTCGAACCCGTGTTACCGCCGTGAAAGGGCGGTGTCTTAACCGCTTGACCAACGGGCCTCTATATAATAATGGGCCTAAATGGACTTGAACCATCGACCTCACGCTTATCAGGCGTGCGCTCTAACCAGCTGAGCTATAGGCCCTATTAAAAAGCGGGTGACGAGAATCGAACTCGCGACAACAGCTTGGAAGGCTGTAGTTTTACCACTAAACTACACCCGCTAAAAGTGGTTCAGGACAGAATCGAACTGCCGACACCTTGAGCTTCAATCAAGTGCTCTACCAACTGAGCTACTGAACCATACGGTCCCGACGGGATTTGAACCCGCGATCTCCTGCGTGACAGGCAGGCATGTTAACCCCTACACCACGGAACCACATTTCTTAATTGCGGGAACAGGACTCGAACCTGTGACCTTCGGGTTATGAGCCCGACGAGCTGCCAACTGCTCCACCCCGCGTTATTAATAATACTCTTTCGAGTTAAGGAGGATAAGGGATTCGAACCCTTGCACGCTTTTACACGCCTGACGGTTTTCAAGACCGTTCCCTTCAGCCGGACTTGGGTAATCCTCCAAAATATAACAATGGACCTTGTAGGACTCGAACCTACGACCGGACGGTTATGAGCCGTCTGCTCTAACCAACTGAGCTAAAGGTCCTATAGCTATTTAAATAGCGGCGAAGGGGATCGAACCCCCGACCTCCCGGGTATGAACCGGACGCTCTAGCCAGCTGAGCTACACCGCCATAATAAAGTCGGGAAGACAGGATTCGAACCTGCGACCCCTTGGTCCCAAACCAAGTGCTCTACCAAGCTGAGCTACTTCCCGTGTTGTTCATAATGCCAAGCATTATTATGCACCCAACAGGAGTCGAACC
>NZ_SPPB01000108.1 GCF_004570605.1 Granulicatella sp. WM01
CTTTTACTCGCTTTTAAATTTAATTCATCATAATGTCTGTGTTGTCAAAGTCCACTGATTTATTGTATAATAAACTTAATAAGTGGATTTTCATTTAATTTAGATATGTAATAAGGAGGTTTCTATCACTATGGAACGAGTTACTGTTAGAAAAATCCCTGTTGAAGTATCCGCATATCAAACTGATAAAGAAATGTATATCGAAACTTTAGAAGGGATAATGAAAGCTTCTAAAGGTGATTGGATTATTCAAGGGGTTTCAGGTGAAGAGTACCCTGTTAAACCAGATATTTTTAATAAAACCTATGAAATAGTTAAAAGTTAGATTTTTACGGTCTAACTTTTATTTTTTTAGTAATATCAGTCTCTCTTTTATCAAATGCTAAATCAATATATCTTTCAGGGTTTTCTATAAAATCATCCCATTTGGTTAGTACGCAATATCTGTCGTCATATCCCCAGCTACAGCCTGATTTTGGATTCGGTAAATAATAATTATAACTAAATTCTTTTATTACTGTTTCATCGTTGATACAAACATACTTATGTTTTTCATCACATTTAGTACATATTCCACTACCTTTATATATATTGTCATACATTGAAGGTAAAACGACACCTAATATCCCATTTCGAGAACCAGCAACGGTATTTGACAGAGAAGCTTGAAGTTCTTTTTTTATAAAATATTGATTTTGTAATTTGTTATCTTCGCTACTGCATTCTCCGATTAAGTGAATTGTGATAGTAGAATCCTTTAAGTAATCTTCTCTAATTTTTTGCATAATGTAATCTTCGTCCTCTGAATGAATGGGAACGTTTAAAGATTTATCAATATAATCTATGTCTAAATTATTTTGGATATATTTTTTGTATTCTATATCTTCGGTCTTGAATGAAATAAAACATTTATGCTTAGTCATGTGCTTTATCCTCCTTATTTTTAGCATCAGTTTGTAAATTTGCCCAATTGATATTTTCACTAGAAATGATGGTTTCACAACGTTCTACAAGAAGAATAAATGGGGTTGTTTCATCTTTATATACTCCAGAAAGTGTTAAAAACATGTATTTTTCATTTTTTAAGGTTTCGGTTGTTTGTCTGTATTTAATCCAATTTTCTTTATGAGAGTAAAGGGCTATAAAAGATTCGCAGACTAGTATCAAAGAGGAACACAGTGTTACTAAAATATCAAAATAATAAAATTTTAATAGAGTTAAGACAGGTATTACTGTTCCCAATAAGATTTCTGCTATTTTTAAATATTTATACCAATTTTGATGTTTTTTACTTTTTTTGTCATACCAATGAATTTGATCATCTAGTCTTTGATGTATGTATTCTTCTTTTTTCAACTTTTTCTCCTTTCTATTAACATAATAATACCTCTGTTTTTGTTTTTTTCGATGACTATAAAACAATAATTCCCACTAAACGTACGTCATCATATTCTCTGATAATAATATCTTTATAATCTCTATTGAGAGATACAAGGCGGACCTTGTCTTCTTCTTGATAGAATTTTTTTAAAAAGCCCATACCATTTACAATAAATGCACCAATTTGACCATGATATATTTCTTGAGTTTTTTTAATAAATACAATATCTTCATCTCTAAACATAGGCTCCATACTGTCACCATACACACGTAAAGCAATATCATGTTTAGGAATAGGTTTAGGGTAGCGTATTGTTTCTATGGCTTCATCATATAAGTCTAAACCGGTACCTGCACTAATCCCACCGTACAAGTCAATATCACCGTATTCAGTAATATTAGTATTATTAGACACATATGATGTTGAACGTTCTTTTATTTCATTTATATTGGTGATATTTGATTTACGGTT
>NZ_SPPB01000109.1 GCF_004570605.1 Granulicatella sp. WM01
GTTTAAATATTTTACATATTTACGAACTCGAGTATTTTTAGTGCAAGAAAAATTATTTAAACAATCTTAATATGGGCCGAAAAGTCTATCAAATCGGTATGCTTATTGTCAAGGCACGCTCACGCTATAAACCTTGACAACTGCATACCGATTCGAAAAGAAACAATTAGCCCTATTAAGAAAAAACAACTTAATATTTGCTGGAATTTTTACTTACCAACATAATTTGACGAAGAGCCTAAAAAATATACTATGACAATGAGAAAAAAGAAAAGATTGTTACGTTTATATGTAGAATTTTTTTATCTTAATAAAGGTATTGATAGATATTTGTGATAGTTCCTGAATAGATTTGAAAATCATTGTAAAAAAGCATTATTTTTGGTTTTTTGTTGAAATCTAAGTTGAAATCAGTTGTTTTTATCAAAAAAATATCAAAATTAGTTGTTTTTTTGTGAAAAAAAGCAAAAAAAGTCGTATATTATAAATAAAAGTTGTATATTGTACTATATGAGAATGACTTTATTGCAAACAAAGAACAACGAAACTAGAGCATAGAAAAAAATGAGGGGTGCAATATGGATATTAGAAAGATAATTAAGTTGCTAAATGAACTTGATGAACAGGGAAGCAATGTCAAGTATATTAAAGGTTTACAAGAAGACAATATTGTTTATGATATTAGTGATTCTCTGTGTGAAAGTAGAATAGTAGATACGGCTCAAAGATTAAAGAAAGCAAATATTATGGAAGATACGTATGCTATTATTCATTTGCCTAGGCAATATGAACCGTATAAAAGTTTGTTGTTAAATATGTATAACGCAAACTCATTAAGTAAGGAGAGTACAAATGTTTTATTAAATAGACTATTTAAAAAAATAGGCATTAATCAAGAGCCCTTGAATGAATGCACGGAATTATTATTTCATAAAAAGATGTATAAATTACCTTATGTCTATGGTGGAAAAGCGTATTTACCTGTAAATGGGTCAATGAGAAAGTCTGGAGATTGGGTTGCAGCACATTTTATTACGAAGTATGGTATACAAGAATCAAGTAAGCACGTGTGGATAGAATTTGAAAATGGTGCTAAGTTACTTTTGGATATGAGTATAAAGGGATTAGAAATTCAACTTGAGCGTATTCTTCACATTTTATCTTTTCAAAGACAAGTGATAAATCAATTGTGTAAAGAGTTAACAGGTTTAGAAATAAAAGTAATAGAGCAAGAAGAATTATTTTTAGAAAGAAAGTTAAATCATATTAATGAGCATGATATGTCTGATGCAAATATTTATTTAAAGAAAATTTTAGAGGTAAGAGAGTACAGAGAAAATAAAAAGAATACACGTTCAAAGCGTAAAAATAAAGAAGTATAAATATGTTTACGAACTATTTTTAATTACTATTAAAAATAGTTCGTTTCTGAAACTTTACAAAACACAGTGAAACCGAAAAAGAAAAAGGGTATTTATATAGTAAAAACGGCTCTGTATCAACGATTTTAAAACTTTTCAGAAAAAAAGTAAAAAAAAGTAAAAAAAGCAGTTGACAAAAAAAGAGGATGTTGGTAATATATACAAGTCGCCGCAAGGAGACAAGCCCTTTGAAAACTAAACATTATGAAACAAACCAAATGTGTAGGGAAAGTTA
>NZ_SPPB01000010.1 GCF_004570605.1 Granulicatella sp. WM01
TAAAAAAGTAATATGTGTGTCTTTTAATTGTAGTAAAATTTGTGTATAATATGACATGTAGATAACCTCTTTCTTTTGATTAGGTACTTATAGAATACTGGTTATCTACTTTTTTGTACACTTTTTTTACTTTAATATCTAAAAATAGGGTTAATGAACTTTTTTCATCAACCCTATTTATTATAGAACCAAGAAAGACAAAACATTTATTTTTTCTTTTCACTACGGCTTGAAATAATGATGTCTACATTTATTTTTCTACAGCTGTATCAACGATTACTGCCATAGCTTTTTTCATTTGAATATCACGTGTTAACATGTCTGAATTTAATACTTGACGAACAGCTGCTACTTCCATATTGTATGTTTTTGCTAATTCTTCAATTTCTTTATTAATTTCTTCTTCTGTTACACTTATATCTTCAGCTTTAACAATAGCTTCTAAAACTAGATTTGTTTTTACACGTACGTCTGCATCTTTTTCCATTTGCTTATGTAAATCATCACGTGTTGTGCCTGTTAATTGATAGTACATATCTTCTGAAATACCTTGACGTTTCATATCATTTAAGAAGAAATCCATTTGACGATGTACTTCATCATGTACCATTTCGTATGGTAAATCTAAAATTTCAGCGTTTTCTACTGCTTGACGTAGTACAGCATCTTCAATTTCAGATTTCGCAGCTGCTTCTTTGCTTTCTTCTAATGATTGACGAATTTTAGCTTTTAATTCGTCCAATGTTTCAACTGTGTCATCAACATCTTTAGCAAATTCGTCATCTAATTCTGGTAATTCTTTAACTTTAACTTCTTTCACAGAAACTTTGAATAATACAGGTTGCCCTGCTAATTCTTTTGCATGATACTCTTCTGGGAATGTAACGTTAACTTCAACTTCATCTCCAGCGGATGCTCCAACTAATTGATCTTCAAATCCTGGAATAAATGATCCTGAACCCAATTCTAATGGATGGTTTTCGCCTTTACCACCGTTAAAAGCCTCTCCATCTTTAAAGCCTTCAAAATCAATAACGACTGTATCTCCATTTTCAGCTTTTCCTTCTTTAACAGCCAATTCTGCTAAATTAGCTTGTTTTTTAGTTAATTCATTTTCTACATCTTCATCACTTACTTGACGATCTTGTTTAGCAACTGTTAAGTTTTTATATTCACCTAATTTTACTTCTGGTTTCACAACCACTTCTGCTTCGATTTCCCATGGTTGACCTTTTTCGATTGATTTTACATTGATTTTTGGTTGTGCTACTGGAAAGATACCAGTTTCTTCAACTGCATTGTCATAGGCATCTGGTAAAACAAAGTTTAATGCATCTTCATATAATGCCTGTTCACCGAATTGTTTCACAAAGATTGTGCGAGGCACTTTTCCTTTACGAAATCCCGGTATATTCAAATTCGGTTGAATTTTCTTAAATGCTTTGTCTAGTCCTACTTTTATTTCTTCTTGAGAAATATGGAATGTCAATACACCATTATTAGTGCCTTTTTTTTCCCATGTTGCGTTCATAGTTTTTCCTCCAACTTTATAATCATACTTTACCATATTACAATAAATTTAACATAATGTAAATAAAAATCAATTTCAACTCGATTTATCTTTAAAATCTCTATGCATCCTCTAGTATATTACTGCTTAAAGAATTTTTTTAACGTGTCTAAAATTCCCTTACTTTTCACTTCAATTAAAGTCCCTTTCATGCCTAGTGATTGTGTTTTTATAATCCCTGATGATTCTAATTTTCTTAACGCATTTACAATAATTGAACGCGTGATGTGATATTCTTCTGCTATTTTAGAAGCTGTTATTCGTGTTTTTAATGTTGTCATATCAGAAAAAATTGGTTTCATGGCTTCTGTTTCACTATAAGATAAGCTATTAATGGCCAATTTTGTTTTCTCATAATCTCTAACTTTCTCTTGATCTTTTAAATGCACTAAATGCATTAATTCAATACCAACTACTGTAGCGCTGTATTCTGATAAAATCAAGTCTTCAGTATCAAATTCTTTGCCAATACGCCCCAAGATTAAATACCCTAAACGTAAGCCAGATACATACATCGGTACAATTGTTGTTACACCATCTCCAAACATTTCTGTATTTTCAACTGGAAAAATGGTTGCATCTTGATAGGCAGAAATATTTGCTTGAGTGTCTTTTACAACGTCTAAATAGTCCATATAAAATTGTGGAAAATGCTTTTGTTCTAAATACCCACTAAAGCGACTACTGTGCATCGGATACCGTTCTCCAATACCGACAATAACACCTGTGGCATCTGCAATATAAACATTTGAATCAACGATTTCTGAAAGTGCCGTAGCTAAATGTTGAAAAGGCAATTCTTCAACCATCTCATCTATAATTGTACGTTCATCTTGTAAAAGAACCGTGACTTGTCTAAATTTATTTAATATAGATTCCATATATCCTCCCAAATATTCTCTTATAAAATATAGTGTTTCAACTTATCATCTACAGATAAAACACCAACTTTTTCCTCAACATACGCCTGTGTAATGCTCACTTGTGTTCCTGCCATATCTGGAGATTCAAACAATAAATCTTCTAATAATTTTTCTAAAATAGTGTGTAAACGTCTCGCACCAATATTGTCAGTATCTTCATTTACACGGTATGCAATCTCTGCAATTTTAGCAATTGCATCTGGTGTAAAAGATAATTCAACTTGCTCTGTTGCTAATAAGGCAATATATTGTTTCAACAATGAGTTATTTGGTTCTGTTAAAATACGTTCAAAATCATCTTGAGTTAAATCAATTAATTCTACACGAATAGGAAAACGTCCTTGTAATTCTGGAATTAAATCTGTGGGTTTAGACAAGTGAAATGCTCCAGAAGCAATAAATAAAATATGGTCTGTTTGAATTGGGCCATATTTTGTCATCACTTGGCTTCCTTCAACAATAGGTAAAATATCTCTTTGCACGCCTTCACGGGATACTTGTCCACCTTGATGAGCATTATTTGACGTGATTTTATCAATTTCATCTATAAAAATAATTCCTGATGACTCAGCTAGTTTTAATGCTTCAGAATGAATATCATCTTTATTCACTAAAGTTTCACTGACTTCTTGAATCAATAGTTCTTTAGCTTCAGCAACTGTTACTGTACGCTTAATATGTTTTCTTGGTGAAAGTGAGCCTATCACATTTTGCATAGCTGATATTTGTTCCATGGCAGGTCCACCACCGTATACTTCCTTTTCACGCTCTAATAATTTTATGGTAACTTCTGTATGATCTAATTCTCCAGAAGCAATTTGTTTTTCTAAAATACGTCTATCTGCAGAAATTTCTGGAGTAACCTCTTCCACTTCTTCTTGAGGTGCTTCAATTCCTAAACCTTTGAACATATTTTGAAAAGCTGCCATATCATTATTTGTTTTTTTACGAAAAATACCTGGTTTTAAAGCCGCTGCAATGCGTTTAATTGCCTCAACTTCTGCTTTTTGATAGACAGCTTCTTTTTTTGTTTTAGATACAATTTGAATAGAAGCATCTACTAAATCACGTACCATTGATTCTACATCACGTCCCACATAGCCTACTTCAGTAAACTTTGTTGCCTCAACTTTAACAAAAGGAGCATTCACTAACCATGCTAAACGTCTAGCAATTTCAGTTTTTCCGACACCTGTTGATCCGATCATCAATAAATTTTTAGGTGTCACATCTTTTTGCAACTCTCCACTTAACTGCAATCTTCTATATCTATTCCGCAATGCAACGGCAACGGCACGTTTAGCGTTTTGTTGCCCAATAATATATTTATCTAACTCTGCTACAATTTGACGAGGTGTTTTTCCTAATGTTGTCATATTTATTCTCCAATTATTTCTACTAAAATATTATCATTTGTAAATACATCAATTTCTGATGCAATTTTTAAACTTTCGTATGCAATTTCCTTTGCGCTTAAATGGTTTTCTGTTCGCATTAACCCTCTAGCCGCAGCCAAAGCGTAGTTGCCCCCTGAGCCGATTGTTAGCACACCGTCATCTGGTTCAATCACTTCACCCGTTCCTGAAACAAGCAACATTTGCTTGTCATTCATGACAATAAGTAATGCCTCTAATTTCTGTAAAGCACGATCTCCTCGCCACATTTTTGCCAGTTCAATTGCTGCGCGTTGTAAATTTCCTTTATATTGAACTAATTTTTCTTCAAATCGTTCTTCAAGTGTAATGGCATCTGCTACACCTCCGGCAAATCCTACAATGACCTCATTATTATATAGGCGTCGAATTTTCTTAGCACTCCCTTTCATAATAACACTTTGTCCCATAGTCACTTGCCCATCTCCAGCCATGGCTGATTGTCCATTTTTTGTTACTGCACATATTGTTGTCATCTTGTTCTCCTTATCTTCTACTTCTTTTTCTAGTCTAACTATATATTTTTTATAATCTGCTACTCTTTATATTTAGCTTACCCTATTAAGCATCAATCCACTGAACATGCTCAAACTTTTTTCGTTATTTTTTAGCTCTAGGATGAAATTGTTGGTAATGTCTGTATAAATTGTCTTTTGTCACATGGGTATAAATTTCCGTTGCTTTTAGACTATCATGCCCTAATAATTCTTGGATTGTCCGAATATCTGCTCCGTTATTTAATAAATGCGTTGCGAATGTGTGACGCAACATGTGCGGATGAATATCGTAAGTTAAACTGCTTTTCTTAATAATGTGATTTAAAATATAAGAGATACCGGCACTAGTTAATGGATTTCCCAAATGATTGACAAATACGAAATCGTGTTCCTTATATCCAATTAAAATTGAACGTGCTTGCTCCAAATACTGTGTCATACGTATACGTGCTTGCTCTCCAAAAGGAACGTATCTCATCTTTCCACCTTTTCCGTGGATTAAAAGCATACACGAAAAAAAATCAATATCTTCCAATTTCAATCCTGTACATTCACTCACACGTAATCCACAACTATACAAAATCTCAAGTAATGCCATATTACGATAATCTAAAGGCTCTGTCCCTCTTGCTGAATCCATAATTTTTTCCATTTCAGTTTCGTAATAAAATTTTGGCAAACGAGTTTCTCTCTTTTTATATGTCACATACACAAACGGATTTTCTTCTATCAACTCTTGTTTCACTAAATAATGGTAAAACACACGTACACTAGATAAAATACGTAAAATTGTATTTTTACTGTACTCACGTTCATTTAAATACGACAAAAAATATTTCGCATCTTTTACATTCACATTAACTATATCTGTTTCGTGTGAACTTCCCAAAAATTGACAAAACAACTGAATATCTCGTTGATATGCTTTAACCGTTGCTTGTGAATAAAATTTTTGCTGTACCAAACTTTCTAAAAATAATTGAATTTCACGCATAATACCCTCCATTTAATATTATACTAAAAACTGCAAGGATTTCAAAATATCACACAATATAAACAATAAAAAATGTAAAAAATATATTTTCTTAATAACATAACACACATTACATTTACTTATTTTTTAACTGTATAGACACAAAATATCTATTTAAAAATAAAAATTTATTTTAGTCTTTTCTTTTATGTTCAACAAATCAAAATATTTACAAATATTCTCCACCTCTTTTATTTGTGCATATTAATACATGCTACTCTGATACCATTTTATAAGTATGCAGCAGTAAATGTTAATGCTTGATAATTCATAAGTCCCTTTTATTAATCAAAATGTTTTCATAAATTTCACATTATTTTACTTTTAGACAAAAATGTGTTGGCAAACTCTTTTGTCTACCAACACATGTTATACTATTTATCATTTAAACTAATTGTATACCAGTCTATTTGATTTAAACTTTTGGTAATTCTACAGCATTAGGCGTAGAACCTTTTGTCAATACATCGTTTAAATTATCATAGCTGATTTCAATCATATTTGATAAAGCCTCATCAGTATTAGATCCTACATGAGGAGTCACTAGGACACGTGGATATAAATCAACTAACTCACGTACGCTTTGATCTGGAATAGCATTTCCGTTATCAAAGGCTTTAAAGAAGAAACTTGCTTCGTTTGCAAAAACATCAGTTCCAAAACCATCTAATTTTCCAGACTTAATAGCCTCTAAAATAGCTGCATTATCTTGCAATTCTCCACGAGCTGTATTAATTAAAATAGCACCATCTTTCATCTTAGAAATAAATTCTGCATTAACCATCTTATCATTTTGTCCTGGGAAATATGGTACATGAAGGCTAACAATATCACATTGTGCTAATAATTCGTCTAACTCCACAAATTTAACAACTGCTTTAGCTGCATCGCTTTGGAATACATCATATCCATAAACATCTGCACCTAATCCTTTGAATAAACCAGCTTCTGTTAATCCAATTTTACCAGTTCCAATAATTCCTACTTTACAGTTACGAATTTCTTTACTAAACATTGTTCCGTCTACACGGAAATCATATTTAGATGTTTTGTTGACTGTATGAGATACATGACGCAATAAAGACATAGCTAATGTTAAGGCTAATTCTGCAATCGCATTTGGAGAGTACCCCGGAACACGTGCTACACTCAATCCTAATTCTGCAGCAGCTTGTAAATCAATATGATTAAAGCCAACTGTACGTGTAAAAACATATTTAATTCCATAGCTTGCCAATTTTTCTAAGTTTGTACGGTTTCCTGCACAATTCCCTCTTAAAATAACCGCATTACTTCCTTTAGCTTCAACAACATTATCATTTGTCATTAAACTTTCTACCAAATTCAATTCATACTGGTATTTATTTAATTTATTAAAAAACGGTACCTCATTTGGACGTACACCGTAACATGTTACTTTAAAAGACATGATTTCATCCTCTTTTCTATCGTTTTTGCCTATCTAATAAGCACTTGAACTACTGTCATTGTATCAAATTTTTCTCAAAATTGATAGTCATTTGTAAAAAAATAAAGGAGAAAGAATTCCCCTTTATGTTTATTTAAAAATACCTAATCCTGCTAACATACCTACAACAACAATCCAAACTGGTGTAAAGACAACTGCTGCAAAAGTTGATAAAAATGAAGCATTTGAAGCTAAAACAGCTTCTTTATCAAAACTAATTGCATAAGCTGCTGCTACTGTTGCTGGTGGTGTAGCCATCATAATCACAACAGTTCCTAGAGCAGTTAAGTTAACTGGTAAAATATTTGTCATTGTTAAAATCATTAATAAAATAATGTTAATAGCTGGTACAGCAATAACTTTCATCACTGTATAATACCAAGTTTTTTTATCAGAAATAGCTACTTTAAACTCGATTGAAGCTAAAGTTGATCCAATAGCCAACCATGCTAATGGAGATGCTAAACTTGCTAAATAAGATAAAATTCTAGCAAATTGTGGCAATGTTTTATCAAAACGGAAAATAGAAAATGATGTTTGTACAGTTTCTCCTGTTTTCGCATTTTGTACACCAATTAAAACTTGTGGTAAATAACTTTGTGCTACCCATAAAATTAATCCGACAAATGTTGCAATCACAATTGGATTTAAAAACATTAATTTAATATTTTTAGATGTCATTTTTAATCCTGACATTTTAATGTATCCGTATGAATATAAGAAGATACGGTACCCAATATTAAAAATTGCAGCATATAAAGCTCCTTCAGTTCCATAGATTGCTGATACAATCGGAATACCAAAGAATGTTGTTGAGCCAAAAATAGTTAACACACGTAACGTATCTTGCTCATCACCTTTAAATTTAGCAAACATCGGGATAGTTAATCCAATTAAAATAATATAAATTAAAATCCCCCAAATTAAAATATTCATTCCTTGTTCGAATGTTTCTTTTTTAATGTCTACTAAAAATGAATTTAATGCTAAAGCTGGTAATGACACTGTTAAAACAACTTTTGTCAATACTTTAGCAGTATTTTCACCAAAAATATGACGTTTACGACAAACATAACCTAATAAAATAATGGCTAAACTTGAAATAATAGCTGTGTTTACTTTCTCTGTCGCAATCGTTTTGACAAATGTATCGATAAAATTCATTATCATTCTCCTTTATTATTAGTTCGTGATAAATTGTGTTCGATTTCACATTCCATCACCGACTTTTATACTATATCATTAATCGCTACGTTTTTTAATGTTTAAAAAATAATAAAAATTTTGTAACTAAAGTAAACAAGTATGATAACATAAGATTATCTCTTGTACACCTTATACTCACCATACTTTGCTATATATTTAATATCCGCCCATCCATCATCACACTTTTCTAGCTGTATATTCACTTCTAAACATAACATTTAACACTTATGGAAATACTCTTAAATGTCCTACCTAATTAAAACAATCGTGGTGACGAACAAATTTGCTCGTCACCACGATTACATTATGCATTAATGCCATAAACTAGCAATTCTGCCAATTCTTGAGAAGTGATTTGCCCAAAATAATTGGCAACATTCACACTGTCAAAAACTGCTTTAACTGCTTCAAATTCAAACATTACACCTGTTAAAGCTTTTTCAATATCGGAAATCTCTCCTAAACCAAAGAAATCACCAAATATACGAATGTCTTTAATTTTATTTTGCTCTACATTTACTTTATATTCAACTAATCCAAATGGAAATTTATGGCGATGCTCCATTGAAAATTGTGGAGAATGACCGTAATTCCAATCCCAATTCCCAAAACGCTCATCTCGAATGCGATATACTTTTTCCCAATCCTGTTCAGTCAAATGGTATTCTTTTACATCTTTTCTCTCCGTTACATCAAAGATATGTAGCAAAAGATTATCTCTAAATTGCTCTGTTGTCATCTGTTTGTACTCATCTGAAACATAAGGTTTAATATTAGTTACACGTGAACGAACTGATTTAATGCCTTTTGATTCAATTTTTTCTTGACGTGGTTTTAGAGCATGTGTCACAGCATCTAAATCAGCATCAAATAAAATTGTACCGTGTGCCGTCATACGTCCATTTTTAACATACATGGCATTTCCAGAAAATTTTTTCCCATCAATCAATAAATCATTTCTTCCTTGTAGACTAGCACCTGTTACACCCATTTTGTGTAAAGCCTCAATAACAGGTTGTGTAAATTTACCAAAATCTCTAAAAGAACCGTCATCATCTTTAATAAAGCAAAATGAGAAATTCCCTAAATCATGATAAACAGCTCCACCACCTGACATGCGTCTTACAACATGAATGCCTTTTTCATCAATATAAGATTGATTAACTTCTTCAGCTGTGTTTTGATTTCGTCCGATAATAATAGATGGTTCATTAATATAGAACAATAAGATTGGTTCATCAACCAATTTATGCTCAACTAAATAAGTTTCCAAAGCAATATTAATCCGTGGATCTGTAATTCCTTGATTATCAACAAAATACATAGTATATCCTTCCTTTTTTTAATTTTTATAACCCTATTAAATAATATATTCATCAAAATCTTTTGCCAAGGTAACCGGAATATTATCTGGAATAACTTCCTTTGCCTGTTCCAACAATAAATCTTGATATAATGGCGGCAAGTGCGTCAATACGACACGTTTAACCTGTGCTAAATCAGCAATTTTTCCGACTTCCTGAGCACTCATGTGCGTGGATTGGTTTTCCTTTCCATTTAGAAACATGGCGTCTGCCAGTAACAAATCCGTTTGTCTAGCAAATGTAATAAAATCTGCTAAATACCCTGAATCAGCTGTAAATACTATAGATTTCTTTGTATGTTTATCTTCAATTCTTAGAGCATAACACACTACTGGATGAATTGTTTTTAAAAATGTAATTTTAAATGGTCCAACACGCAATATCTCATCAGGATTGTATGCCTCTACCTGATTTACAGTCGGCATAACTAAACGGTTAAATTCATCTGAATGATTATGTCCATAAATAACAAATTCTTTTTTAGACTTATTTTCTAATGAAGACTTTAATTGAAACGCATACTGTAATACGCCCACATCTGCAATGTGATCATGATGATAATGTGTCAAAATCAACGCATGAATATCAGTTGGTTCCATAATTTTTGCTAAATTTTGAAAAGCGCCACTTCCAAAATCAATCAGTAAGAAATAGTTATCTGACTCCAGCAAATAACTTGTCGTTGCTTGAGAATTAGCCGGATAAGCACCTTGACACCCTAAAATGGTTAGTTTCATACACCCTCCTATAATAAACTAAACAACAAAACAAATAATGTAAACAATGTTGACAAATAATTTTTGCTTCTTGCTGTTTGAATATACCGTTTTTTATTTCCCATAAACTGAACCATAAGTAATGCTAAAGCAATCCAAAGAACTAAAAAGAAAATATTTGTTAATGCTAATTTTTGTAAAAGTATTGGCGAAATAAATGCAATCGCTAAACCTGTAAATGACAATAATGTCAAAGTTCCCTTATTCAATACCGCTAATCCATACTTTACAGTATCTAAGCGTTCCATTTCCGCATAATAAAATAATACCATACCGCAAATTGAAATTGTAGCAAGTAATAAGTCTGGTGTAATAACATTTAATTGCATAAATGAAGCTAATATTGTTGCCACAACTGCTTTTAAACAGACTTGGATAATTAAAAAATAAATTGTTCCCTTTAACTGAAATAGTGCATAAATCAAATGCACACTAATGACATAAAACAATGCCAAAATAACAAATATCAAATTGGTTACCATCAATAATAAACACAACAATCCAATGATAATAGCATCAAAAAAGTATAGTGGCTCCCATTTTATATAACCTTTTTTCATATCGTTTACAAATAAATACTGCTCTATAAATTGCATAACAACCATGAACAAGTATAAAATAAACGTTCCTAAAAAGTTAATACCATCTATCTTAGCACCAAAAACAATCCCATAAAATAATAAACTCAATGGCATAACAAACAATTTGATAACAGGATGACTGGCTAGTTGTTTTACACGAATAATAAACGTCTGTAAATCCATATAATCTCCTTTGAAATGTATTTTAAAAACTGTTCTGTCGTCATTATATGAAAATCCTAAGTTTTTGGCAAGTTAAAGTACTTTGTAAACGTTATCTAAACGGAAAAATGGGGGATTTTTCCAAAAAATGTTTTATAAGCATTCTAAAAAGCCATATATAGACAAACTCATACATCACTTACTCTTATCAAAAGGATAATCGTTAATAAATTTTTATTTACTACTCCTTTATAAATTTGTATTTAATAATCAGTTATATGTGCATAACATAAACAGATTTGAACATACTTTCTAAGACTTGAAAAACTTTTGTTCTTGTATGATATTTTATTTTGTTTGTATCTAACATAAAAATTATCTTTGTCCCAATCTTCTGTTATATTTTTTTAATTCTTCTGTCATAAATTGATAACTTATCTAATCAACTGAACAACGCTATTATATAATAATCTCCTTATTTTATTATCTAAACTGGAAAACTCATAGTAATATTAAACGAGTTCTATTGGATTAGGTATTATTTTTAACTTTCTCGATTACAACCAACAAAACCACACAATTTATGTGTGGCTATCTATAACGAATGACTTCAATTTTGTATCCATCAGGATCTATAATAAAATAATAAGACGGTGCTGTTCCTGGTAAACCTTTTAATTCAGTTACATTATAGCCTAATGAAACATGTTTAGCATGCAATGCTTCAACATCTTCAACTGCAATAGCAATATGGCCATATCCATCTCCTATTGTGTATGCTCGATGATCATAGTTATACGTCAATTCCAGAGAATAATTATCATCAGGTAATGTTAAAAATGCTAATGTAAATTTATGTTCTGGAAAATCTCTAAGACGAGTTAGTTTAAAATCAAATGCTTTTTGATAAAACTCCAAAGATTCTTCTAAATTTTTCACACGATAACACGTGTGTGCCATTCTTTGTTTCATAATGTTCTCCTTATAATCATTAATTAAAATATTTCCGCGTAATTGAAATAGCATCACTTTCCATAATATGATGAGCATGTTCATATAAAAATGCATCTGATAAGTGAGCCGGTTCAGCATGCTCTATTGCTTGATAATAAATATATTCTCTAGCAGGTCTAGCCTCTGTTTTATGGCTCCAGAAATATTTTCCTTTATAAAAATACAAGCGATTCAATCCAATATCTGATGAAGGGAGTGATTTAGAAAACGTAATATAGTGACTCAGTTCATCAAACACAAACACTTGAAATACACTCGGTCTTTTTTTAGGTAATGGCACTTCTCTTGTAGCCTCTCCTTTTTTGTCCTTATCTACAGCATTTTCAATTTCTTGAATAATTTGATCTAAAGGTGTATCTGCATCAGCTTTTTCTGTTACTGATGATTTTACATAATCTTTAAAATTATCTACCATTCCTTTGGTAATATACAAATCTAAACCGTCTGTTTTTGGGACAACTTGAAAAGTGACCGCATCAATCCCTTCAAATTCATGACGTACACCTACTTCTTCTAAAATACTATAAAAGAATGACTCAACTTTCTTTTGGCTACCTAATAAATCAAAAAAGGTAATGCCTCGTTCTTCTAAATCTGATGATGCAATTATAACTTTAATTGTATTTTCATTAATATGTTCCAATTCCATGTATATCACCTCTCTTCATGATACTATACTCATTATTTTAGTTAATTTTTTGTAATTGTAAAGCAATAACTTTTAAAAATCTATTTTTCATGACTGATAGTAAACATCCTGATATTGACTAGATGTTTCAAATACTTGCTTAACATACGAACACGTAGGCATAATTTTCAGCCCCTCTTGTCTAGCAAAATCAATTACTGCCTCTACTAATCGCTTTCCTATCCCTTTTCCTCTAAGAATTGGGCTAACAAAGGTATGGTTAACGTCTATTTTTTGATTAGTTATATATACAAATGTTATCTCTGCTAAAACATGATTGTCTTCATCAACATAAATAAAACGATTGCCGTCTTTTCTGATTTCTGTCATACTTCTCACCTCAATACTATTATACCATATACTTATTTTTCCACTCTCTAATACGCTCAATTATTCTTATTTTATATGTATAACAAGTCGGACAATGCTGCTTATCGGCTGAATAACTACATTGACACGCTAAACAAAACCGTTTAAATCCACGTAAATATTTCTTCTTTTTATGTGCTTTCCATTGTTTACCACTCCATAATATCAAAAGAACTAGAATAATGATTATTTTCTTCATTTTGCACCTCATTTTCTTCATACTTATGATTCTCTATATATTCGCAATAATAAATCTCTTCCCCTATTTTAATCTCATCACCAGAAAAAAGTTGTGTATGACAAACCTTTTTTCCATTAACTTTCACATCTGTGTCATTTTCAACACATAAATAAGGGATTGCCTCATCTAAATAAACATAAGCACACTTATTTTCAAAATATGTTTTTGTCGGTAAAATCATGTGGTACTCGTGAGAATTATCATGTAGCAGTTTCCAACTAGTCTTTTTTTGATATTTACAAATAAATTGTTGTATAGAATATATCGTCAGTTCTTGTTGTAGAAATTGACTAATGATACGTTCACTATCTTCTTCATAAAAAAGTGCCTGCTCTATCAATTTATGAATTAATGTTTCAAGTGTTAAACATTTTGTATATCCAACAGTATGAATGTGAATAAATTTAACTTTTTTCGTATGCTCGTCAATAATAAATTGCGCTTCATGATAGATTAAATCATTTATACGTATATAATGATGTTGAAAATGTTTTAAAATCATTGTTAATTTTAAAATACTATGAAAAAAATTCTCTAAATCAATACCTTGTTTAAAATAATCCACTAGACTAATATGATTTTCATAATACCCATACAATATTTTGGACGACTTTACCTCTAATTTTTCAACAGCAGGCAACACAACATCGTGTATTTCTTCAAAAAAGGATAAACGATACCAAATTTCTAATGTATTTCGCTTATGTTTACATTTTAAAATCCCCATATTCTCTCCTCCATAATGTTAAACGCTCTATTTTACACTCTTTTGGCATCTTTTCCCAATTTTCTTGACAAATCCCATTATAGTCTACGCACAAAATTGGTTGATTGTTTAAAGATAAATTTTCTTTACATTGCATAATTGATAGGCATGTTGGAATTATATTTTGAACAATCTTGTACGTATAATCTATACTAAATATATTGTTTTGACGTATAGGTGGGTGCGTTATAATAGTATATTGTTTATATTTTTTCAATATTGGTGCGTAACACATGGAAAAAGCAAGATAATATTGATAGTTTCTTCTCTCAAAAAAATGATGATGACAAGTATCTAAAATATCTTCCTGTTTCAAACATGTTGAGCAAAGTACGTTTTCTTGGTAACGTCCTATCCACAATGATTTCAATGAAAGTGAATAAATAATCTCTTTTTGACATACTAAGCATGTATTCATTGTATCAACCCTCTTTTTAAAGCAAGTGTATTCATCTTTACAATCCAGTTTCTAGCTGAAATCATTGCTTTAGTTTTTCCATAATGTAAAAACCACACATCACCTGTAGGATAATCGCATTTACGCCCGACACGACCTGCTATTTGAACAAGTGCAGCCGTGGAAAAAATTCTGTCTTCACTTCCTAACACAATGACATCAATATTTGAAAATGTAACCCCTCTTTCAAGTATGGTTGTTGTTAATAAAAAATGATAATTTTGATTTCTCATCGCTTGAACTTTTTCAAGTCTTTCATTGTCTTGTGCATGTACACTAGCAAATTGGATATGTTTTGGCAAACGTTGTCTTAATTGTTGTTCTAATTGTTGCATCAGATGAATATGTGGTAAAAAAATCAATAATTTACGCTGTTTTTTAATACTACCATTGATATACTTAATTAATTTTGTACACAGTTGTTTTTTAGTTATATTATTTTTCCAATCTCCAATATAAACAAATTTAGGTATAGGTAGAGCAAATCCGTGGTATCTAACAGGTATATCAACACAATTTAACTCTCCTTTTTTTATTGCTCTTTGTTGCTCGAGTGACGGTGTTGCAGTCAAAAAAATAAGGCTATGTTCTTGTTTTACAACGATGTCCACTCTTTTTTGTAAACTGTCATTATGTTGAAAAGGAAATGCATCAACTTCATCAATCACAAGCACGTCAAATGCTTCTTTGAATTTTAATAACTGATGCGTTGTCGCAATAACTAATTTTGTATATTTGTATTTTTCTGTTGTATTTCCATGCAATACAATAATCGGTTCATTTGGAAAAACAGCTTGAATGCGTGGGGCTAATTCTAGGCAAACATCAATACGTGGAGCAGCCACACATACACGATACCCTTGTTCCAAAGCATAATGTAGTCCTTTAAATATCATTTCTGTTTTACCTGCTCCAGTCACGGCTGATATAAGGAGATTTGCTCTATTTTGTATAGCTTGTATGATTTGAATTGAGCCTCGTTCTTGCTCATTTGACAAAACACCTCTCCACTCAAAATGAACAGTCCTTTTTTGAGGAAAAGGCTCATTTATTGAGCATAGGCAACAACATTCACACATTTTTCCCATATCAATACAGTGTGTACAATAAAAACAATTTTTCTCACATATTTCGCAAGGTAAACAAACACTCACTTTTTGATTACAACGAGCACAATATAGTATCTTATTTTTTTGTTGAATGCACTCATTAATACGTATTTTTTCTTTATCTAAATGTGCTATTTCTCTTTTAGGTAAAATAATTTCCCTACCATATAGTAATGTTTCATTCATCTTATTTCCCCTCCATTAATAATATACGTCACTTTTTAAAATTTTTTCAAAATATTATAAATAAAAAACAGCAAAAATTTGCTGTTTTTTAAACACTACGTCGTCCATTTTTATGCATTAACTCTCTTAAATGAACTTTTCCTTGTTGAAGCATTTCTTCCTCTAGCTTACTCCATTTGCCAAATAAAAGTTTTTGACATACTTCTGTGGCTGAATGTCTATCTATTTGTGAATCGTAAACGCATCTTCTATCTCTTTGATAAATTTGGATTTGAGAAAAAAGATGCTCATTTTCTAACTCTTTCAAATTTTCAACAAGATGACTAACAATACTATCATGATAATGTTTAGGTGTTGCTCTTGCTTGAGTTGGATTTATTGCATAAAGTGCCTCATAACGAACTAGGGTACTAAGGTAGGATAATTCTGGCTTTGTTGCAATTAATGCTAATGATACTTGGTACCCTCTTGATCTTAGCAAGCGTGCTGTATTTTTTGGAACTTCCTTAGTTCGTAACGTTCCCTCAATTAACAGGTGATGTCCTAATTCAGATAGTTTCTCAATGAGCTGTTCTACCATTTTTCCTGAAAATGCCTGAGTATAATTCACGCTATTCTTACCATATTTTTCTTGTAAAATTAAATAGTTTGGATGCTGAACTCGATAACTATCTCCGTCAATGATAATAATATTTCCTTGGAATTCTCTTTGTTTGATACGATGAATTGTTGTCTTACCGGCTCCACTTTGTCCACCTAGTAAAATTGCTTGTGGATTTTTTGTTGTATGCTTTCCACGGGTTAAAGCACGAATATTTTTCTTTAGAGCATTTTGGATTATGCTACCACCTGATGATTAGCAAGTTCTAACATGCGCTCAATAGCATCTAAGTACCCGTTATAACGCTCTAATTCATCGAAAGTATCCACAAGATATATTTTTGTATTCATCAAATCTGCCAAATCATCACTCATCAAAATCCAAGGATTTGATATATCATCAAATGCAATATTATGGCTATCTTGATACTGATAAAGTCTGGATAAAATAGCTACTCCTCGTTCTTTAATCACTTCTATTTTCAAAGTTAATTGATAGTCCTCTATGGGTTTTAACATTTTATCTTGTCCAATAATATCAACATAAGATACATTAAACTGTTGACAAATGCGATCAATCAGTTCAATTGAAACGACACTCGTTCCATTTTCATAACGACTTAAACTATTACGTGAAATGCCCACCATTCGAGCAAATTCTGGTTGTGTCAAATGATTCGTATGACGTAGTGTTTTAATATTATCTCCAATCATAACTAGATACCTCCTTTAATTCGGTCTATTATACCATAAAAAACAAAAACGCACCAATTTTGGTGCGCAATCATTAGTTTATTAAAACCTAAATTAAAACTTTGATTGTGTAACATTTTATAAAGAATAATCTAAAATTTGGTAGGTATACAGTAATGTTAAATACTACCTTACCGTAAATCAAAAACTTAAATAGTTTGCTCTACTATACAAAGTATTTCCATAAAATGCTTTCTAAAAGATGAAGAATAGACCTTTTAGAAAGCACATAGAAATTTATACTAGATTTTTTAGTTAATGCTTGAATGCGATTTTATGCATAATTTTTTGCATGACCTTTCGAGAAACTTACTATAAAAATAATGGTTAACTAGAATTATAGTCTAGTCATCAATCTTATTACAGATAAATACTAGATTCATGTTGAATAGGGACAATAAACAAAGAAGCTATTAACTCTAATCAAAATACTGCATGCATAAAATTATCTAACAAATTTACTGAAAAACAAAAAAAGACCAACGCTATTGCGAAAGTCCAAACTGGGGTAGCTGGATTCGAACCAACGAATGACGGAGTCAAAGTCCGTTGCCTTACCGCTTGGCTATACCCCAAGAATATAAAAGTGGGGAGAGGCAGATTCGAACTGCCGAACCCTAAGGAGCGGATTTACAGTCCGCCGCGTTTAGCCACTTCGCTATCTCCCCGCATCTCAAATACGATACTTTGATATAGTACATTAAAACTCTAAAAATTGCAACCCTTTTTTTTATTTTTTTTAATTTTTTTATTCTCAATATAAAAAATTAATCTATTTCAAAAATAAATTTTATCTTAATGCCTATTTATTTATAATGATATGACAACTATATATTCAGCAAGAAACCAAACATATTAAGAAAGATTTCTTGCTGAATTATGTTATATCATCTTTTACTAAATCCATTGTATAGTTATTGTTCTACACTAAGATTGTCTAAATCTAAATAGACAGATTTACTAACTACAATAGAGTTGGGTCTAGCAAATTCTTTGTTCAAATACTCTTGGTATGTCCCCGGAGAAATAAATCCTTTTACGCTCAATACATCTGTTCCAGCTTTTCCAATAATAGAGTCTGCCAATAATACACAATTTGTACTTAACACAAAATACGTTTTAAATTTTGAACTTGTAAATTTGAATAATTGTGCATCTGCTTCTTGCATCAGTTTATACGCATACATTGGTTCTTCTTTTCCAGAGTTTTTATTAGGTATAGGCGTTTTTTGAGGTTCCCAAGGAATTGTCAAAGACTTTAATTCCTCAATTTGTTTTTCAACATCTTTTTGTTGTTCCACAGTCAAATCAATACCGTAGCCAAATAATGTTTTGTGACTTTCTTGTTGGCAAAACGTAATATACTTTTCTCTGTCAGCAATAAATAACACACCGTCTCCAACAGTACCAAATAGTCTTTCAGAGGTTGGATCATAGCTACCATAAGAAATCACTTGATTATTATAGCAAATATCAACATGTCCAATAGCTCCAAACACATTTGTTTGCGAAGTATGAATAAATACTTCTAACTCAGCATCTTTATTTTCTTTAACAATAGTTAAATCATCTTCTGCTATCTCATCTTTACTATTTTGTAAATACGTATTCACTCTATCTAGTGTATTAGCAGGAATTAAAGCTGCAATAAAGAGCGGCATAGACACACGCACACGTCTTTTTAACTTGTTTTTGCCGACTTCACTATTGAACCAAATGCCGTCCCTTAAATATGTCATACCCAACATCATTAAATAAATGCCTAAAATACCTAATTGGAATTCTCCTCTTGTTTCTGTTGGAATTAAGCCAAATATCCCAAAACAAGATAACCACATACTATCAAATAAATATTTCCAACGTGGTTTTATATCATTTTTACGGTATAACATATATGTCACAAAATTAATAGTCGCCTCAAATAATTGATAAATCGAAACAAAAAAGACAACCACATAAATTAATGTATTTTCAACAAATAATGAATTTCCTATAATAAAGGATACAATCATTTTTATAATGACGCCAGCTATATTTTCATGACCACCTTTTTTTCTAAACCAACGTGTTAATAAGCTCCAAAGTGCTGTAATAAACATCCAAAATGTAAACAGCTCAATCGCTACACGTGGTGCCGTACTGCCGTAGAAAAAGAGTAACAGACCTACTAAAATGGTTAATACGCCTTCTCTAATTAAAGATTTTCCGGTATAGTTTAAATCACTCAAACTTTTCATATATCTTCTCCTATTACAAACAATCTATCAGACGTTGTAAATCTTCAGCTGTAAAATGGTATTTATCATTACAATAGTGACAAACTACCTCCGCCTGATTATCTTCTTGTTTAATAGTCAGTAGTTCTTCTTTTCCTAGAGTAATTAATCCTGCCTCGAATCTTTCTCTTGAGCAATCACATTGAAATTTTACAGGTAACTTGTCTAAAAACTTAATATTTTCTTTGCCTAGTACCCATTCTAAAATCTCTTCTGGTGTGCAACCACTGTCCATTAAATCAGAAATTTGCGGCATCTTTTGAACACGTTGCTCAATCTCGCTTATCGTTTCATCTGTTGCTCCTGGCATCACTTGTACCATAAACCCTCCAGAAGTTCTAATACAATCGTCAGTATCAACTAGGACACTCACACCAATACACGACGGTGTTTGTTCAGATACAGCCATATAATACGTGAAATCTTCTCCTAATTCTCCGTCAATAATGGGAACTTGCCCTGAAAAAGGTTCTTTTAACCCTAAATCTTTACGTACTGTCAATGTTCCTGATGTGCCCACTGCACCTCTAACGTCTAGTTTTCCTTTATTGTTAAGTGGTAAAGCAACTTTGGGATTTTGAATATAACCTCTAACATGCCCTTGTCCATTGCTATCTACTACAATTTTACCACCAGCACCGTTTCCGTCTACTATAACAGTCAATTTCTCTTTGTCTTTTAAATTATAGCCTAATAGAATCGCACCAACCATCGTTCTTCCTAAAGCTGCACTTGATGTGTGCCATGTATCATGACGTTGTTGTGCTTGAGCTACTGTTTGTGTCGCATCTACGGCAAAAGCTCTCACTTGTCCATTAAATGCTAATGCTTTTACTAAATAATCAGCCATATTTTCTCCTTTTTATTATAACAACTCATCTATAGTCTTATCTTTAATAATCGATATTCTTTTTTGACTATATTCGTACATTTTACCACATCTTAAAGAAAAGATATATAAAATAACACATATAATTTCTACATGAATCATACACTCAAAACTCAATTTACCTTTTTACAAGTTAACATATCATTTTACCGCACATATTTTTGCCCATACAAACTGTTTAATGCTACTTTATTAGATTATTTTAATAATTTCTATTCTTTTTCCAGCACATGTTATGTTTATCTACATTTCAGTAAACTACAATAATGACCTATTATTATGGATTCAACCATTTATTTCTAGTTTTTCTAAAAATAATCTGATAACTTTTTGTATTAATTGTGCCTTTAATGAACTCTTTTAGCTTACCGATAAAAAATCTTAACAACAATACCCATATCTCTTGCTTTAACATTATTTTCCATGTTTATGTCATGCCATTTTTTAGTCTATACATCTGTTTCCAATCATCATATCATTTCACATTTATGCTAGATAAAATGAATAATGGCTTGATGTAGATTTTTCAATAACATTAAAATTTTGTCTAGCATTTTATTTTGTAAATGCTTAGGGTGATAGATAGACTGCACGTCTACCTATCATCCTGTTTATAAAGCTATACAAAAAGGGAGTGGGAAAAAACTAAAAATTTTAGCCTTTCGATTAACATTTGAAAAATTGAAAACAGCTTAGAATCAACGTTTCTGATAACGTCATTATAAGCTGTTTTTTATTTTTAAGACTTTTTCCCCAGTCCCTTTTTACTTTTTTATAATGTACTTGGCATTTGTCCAGTTTCAAATAACGCCTTAATAGTTGGGCCATCAATCGTTTCAAACTCTAATAATTTTTCTGCAATTAAATCTAGTTTTGTACGGTTAGCCATTAAAATTTCTCTAGCTTTTTGATGTGCTTTATTCATTATTTGAATAACTTCATTATCAATAGCATGTGCAGTTTGATCTGAGTACACTTTTTGAATACCTTGCCCTGGTACCATCTCTACTCCGTAATCTACCATACCTAACGTTGAACTCATTCCATATTTCATAATCATGGCACGCACAATTTCTGTTGCTTGCTCAAAGTCATTTAATGCCCCTGTTGACGGTTCATTAAATATAATTTCTTCAGCAGTACGTCCAGCAAGTAAACCGACTACTCTATGGAATAATTCTTCTTTTGAAACAACGACTTGATCTTCTTTAGGTAAAGAAATAACATATCCTGCCGCACGTCCACGGGGTACAATCGTCACTTTATGTACTTCTTCTGCTGCATCAAGCACTAATCCAGCAATGGCATGTCCTGCTTCATGATAAGCAACAATACGGTTTGCTTTTTCTGTACGTTTACGATCTCTCTTAGCTAAACCAGCAATAATACGATCCTGCGCTTCGTTAATATCTTCCATTTCAATTTGCTTTTTATTTAAACGTGCAGCTATTAAGGCAGCTTCATTTAATAAGTTTGCCAAGTCTGCTCCTGCAAATCCTGGTGTTTGTTGTGCAACTGTTTTTAAAACAACATCAGATGCTAATGGTTTATTTTTAGCATGAACCGCTAAAATATCTTCTCTAGCTTTTACATCTGGATTTCCTACCATAATTTTACGGTCAAAACGTCCTGGACGTAATAAAGCAGGGTCTAATACATCTGAACGGTTTGTTGCAGCGATAACAATAACACCACCCTCATTACTTTCAAAACCATCCATTTCAACAAGTAACTGATTTAGTGTTTGTTCACGTTCATCATTACCACCACCCATACCAGCTCCACGTCGACGACCAACGGCATCTATTTCATCAATAAAAATAATAGCTGGTGCTGTTTTTTTAGCTTTTTCAAATAAATCTCTAACTCGACTTGCTCCTACACCGACAAACATTTCAACAAATTGTGAGCCTGAAATAGAATGGAATGGAACATTTGCCTCACCCGCTACTGCTTTAGCTAATAACGTTTTACCTGTCCCTGGAGGCCCTTCTAATAATACACCTTTTGGTATTTTTGCACCTAAGGCTGTAAAGCGTCTAGGGTCTTTTAAAAATTCAACAACTTCAATTAGTTCTTGCTTTTCTTCATCTGCTCCTGCAACGTCACTAAAACGAACATTGCTTGGTTTACCTTGTGTATCTTCTGGACGTAAGCGACCAAAACTCATTGGATTTCGTCCACCATTACCTCCCATATTACCCATAGCATTAAACATAAAGAAACCAATAATAAGAATTGGAATTAAATTGATAGCTAGTGTTATCCAAATACTTGCATCACTTTCAGGAAATTGTCTAACGATAACATTATGCTTTTGTGTTAAATTTGCTAACGTTTCTGAAAGGTGTTCTGAATGAATAACGTATAAGTTAAATTTTTTTACTTTTGTTTGCTTTGTACCAAATAAAGTATCTACTAAATTGGTTTGTGGTGTTTGGCTGTCTATAGCTTCTTTAAATTCACCAGATACATTCATTCCAGATCCTGCTGATTGTTCATTTAACTTAGACACATTCCCTTTTTCAAGTTGTGTCACAAGCTCCGTTAGTGTAATGGGTTGTTCTTTCTCAGATCCTACGCCACTGATCATTGAATAAAATCCCCAAATAACGACTATAAATAGAAATATGTATAAAATATTTCCACCTAAAAAGCTCTTTTTCTTCATACGTTCCTCCTATACTTAAAACTATTACCATAGTTTTTAGATATCTGTTATATATTAGCATAAAATACTGAAAAAAACTTAAAAAGTGTCTTTTCTTTCATAAAATCAGTCTTTAGTCCAATATTTCTCTTTGATAAACTGATTCTTTTAATACACCAATATACGGTAAGTTACGGTATTTTTGAGCATAATCTAATCCATAGCCAACAACAAATTCGTTCGGAACTTCTAATCCGACATAATCAGCTTTCAAGTCAACTACACGTCTTTCTGGTTTATCTAAAATAGTAACCACTGCAATAGATTCTGCCTTGCGATACTCAAATAGTTCTTTTAATTTTAATAAAGTTCTTCCCGTATCTACAATATCCTCAATCAAAATAAGATGACGACCCTCAACTGAAGTATCCAAATCTTTAATAATTTTAACATGCCCTGAAGACTCTGTTCCCTCGTAATAACTGCTGACATCAATAAAATCAATTTCCATTGGAATAGGCATGTGGCGAACTAAGTCTGTCATAAACATAACTGAACCACGTAGTACGCCTACAACTAGCGGATTTTTATCTTTATATTCTTTGCTTAATTGGTTTCCTAATCTTACTACGCATTCTTCTAATTCTTCACGTGTCACTAGTACTTTAGCAATATCTTGTTCTATCATGATGTTTCTCTCTTTCTATAATTCAAATAATATCGTATTGTTATTTTATCAGTTTCTTGCTGTTTAGACAATTTTGTTAAATCTGGATGTAAAATAGCTAGTATTTTCCCTTGTGAATCAACAGCCAATAATATATTTTCTCGTTGATACGCTGGAATTTTTTCATCAATTAAAATACGACTAATTTTTTTCGTATGATATTTCAACTGAAACGTATCCCCTGTTTTTCTAGGGCGTAATGTAACAGGGAGTTGCTCTTTACACACACCAACTAATGTATCGTTTGTTTCATACTGGCTTAAATACACCGTTCCTGTATCTTGAACATACTCGTTTTCCAGTACAATTGAATGCACATGTTCACTCTTTACAGTAGTTAAAAAGATGTGCTGATACGACACAACGCACCACATGTTTTCTTTTAAGCGTATCCTTTTTTCCCCGTCTTGTTTTGAAAGAAGCAATAATAATTGATTAACGCTATATCGTTCTAAAACATCATTATCAAACAGCCACTTTGCAATGATTTCTTTTTGCATTGGAACGGACAATTTCAATAATGCGTGTTTATTTAACTGGTTGTCTTTGCAAACTTCAGGATATACACACGCTACACTATCTTTTACAATACTTAAAACGTCTTTTAAATCATTTGAAAAGTTGATAAAATGCTCGCCTAAGTTCTCTTGTTCTCTCTCTAATTGCGGCACAATTAAATGTCTAAGACGATTTCTAGTATAGTTTAAGCTCTCGTTTGTTGAATCGACAACATGTGAGACTTGCTCTTTAAGAGCATATCTTTCAATATCTTTTTTAGTATACAACAACAATGGTCTAGCCAGCACACAACCATTAGTCATCTGTCTAAATAAAGACATACCCGAAATACCTTGTAATGAACTTCCACGCATCAGTTTGAATAAAATTGTTTCAACTTGATCTTGTGCATGGTGTGCCGTCACTAAATAATCACAATGAAATTGCATAAGAATGTTATCAAAAAAAGCGTACCGATACTCTCTTGCCTCTTCCTCACTTCTAAGATGCTGGGGTATATCTGTATTGGTATAGAAAGGAATATGATGTATCTTACAAAACTGTCTAACATGTTCAACATCATTAGCTGAATCTACTCTCATTCCATGATTGACACTTGCCACCATAAAATTTGGACGTTCTTGACTAGGTAATTGACTAAATAAATGCAATAAAACCATTGAATCTATTCCCCCTGAAACAGCTAATAAAAGTGTATCTGTTGACTTCCAAAAAGGTGTTAGCTTCATGTTTTCCAGTCCTTTCTTTTATCAATTATTTCTATTCAAGTGATAAAACATAAGAATCGCATCAAAAAATTGATGCGACAATAAACATCTTGTTAGCTTCTGCGGCCGCCCCGACCGCCACGTTTTCCTTCAGTATTGCGTTTCAATGACAATAAACGTTCATCACTATCTTTTAGAAAAGCACTCATTAAAGCATCAAAATCTTCTGTTTTCTTTGCTTTATTAGGTTCTGAAAACTTAGGCAAACGACGTTCCTGCTTAAATTCAAACTTATTTGTTTGCTCTTTTTGTAACTGTTCTTTTTTCTCCACTGCTTGACGAATAGAAAAACTAATTTTACCGTCTGGAGCAACTGCAACAACTTTAACCTCAACAACATCTCCTACATTTAACACATCTGACACGTTGTTAATAAAAGTATCGGATACTTCACTAATATGAACTAATCCTGTTTCTCCTGTATCCAATTTAACAAATGCTCCAAATTTTGTAATACTAGTCACTTTTGCTGATGACTTATTCCCTATTTCTAATACCATAAAACGATTTTGCCTCCACGCACAATTAATTTCCTGTTGAATCTCTTCGTGCTTTTTCCTGTTTCAATAAATTATTTTCTTCAAGGATATTAAAAATGATTTCATTAGGCAAACTATAATGCCCTCGACTTCTCGCCAATTTCAACACATAATTATCATCTTGTAACATATCAACTTGTGCTTGTAGTTCAAGTTGCTTTACATTTGCAGCACTTTGTTGTGCTTGAACATCTTGCAATTCTCTTTGTAAGTTTTTTGTCTGCTCGACATTTCGCCAGATTTGTAGAGCTAAGACTATTGCAAAAATACTCGTTATTGCAATCCAAATAAACACTCGATTCGTTGGTTGACGTTTCTGAATTTTTTGTGCATCTTGATTCATCTATATCCTCTCCTTTCTAATTTATCTCACCATAAAAAGTCTTCAACAAAATTATAGCAAATTTATATTTTTTGTCCACGCTTAACTACACATTTTCAATGAAAAAATAAAATATTTTTCCAAAACCATTTGAACATGTCATTTTAAGGCATGTTTTTCTTAAAATAATCACTTCTTGCTTTTTTCTATACTAGTCATTTTAAAATCTCATTCTCAAAAAAATCTTTCAAAATAAAAATGGACGTTTTCAAATAATAAAAACTGTGAGAAATCAACGTTTATCCTCACAGTTTTAAATATCTCACTTCAGACAATGATTAGTTTTTCCAGCACCATTTTTTAAGAATCTTTTTTAGTTAGATGTAACATATGCCTAGCTTTATTTTACACCTGCTTAATCTTTGCACTCAAAATGGCAATAAAACTATTTTATACCTTTTTTCTAATGGTTAACAGTTCCTTATAGACAGCACTTTACTCTAAATCATTTTATATATCTTTGAATACTTCAAAACGCCACTTTATCTACTAGTCGTGACTTATCGATTTCTTATTTTCACTTCTTGAGAAGCTTTTGCATCCATCAACACGCTGTATTGTACATGCACGATTTTGACAAGGCAAATATAAAAATAGAAAAATTATTTTTGGTTTTTTTATTAAATATTTTTCCTAACAATGCGCTGACAATAGTTTACATGCACTAAACACAAAAATCATACGAAATTCAGTGGCTCTACATCAATAGAAATGTATATTTGTTGTTTTGCTACATCTTGAGCATATTGTGCAATTTCTTGTAATGCCGAGTGAATATGTGATTGATTTTTGTATTTTAAAATAATTTGAAAATAGTATTTATTATTCATGCGTGCAATAGATTTCACACTTGGTCCTAGCACATAAACAGAATGATCTAGATGCTTAGTTAACATATTTTTTAAAGTGTATGCTGCTTTTAGTGCATCTACTTCTTTAGTATGTGTTATCGTTATAGCAGTTGTATAAAAATAAGGTGAGTATTTTCCTAAATGTCGCATAGACATCTCTTTAAGATAAAATTGCTCATAGTTTTGGCTTTTTGCTAACTGGATAACATAGTGTTCTGGATTGTACGTTTGAATAACCACTTCTCCACTTAATTGTCCACGTCCAGCTCTGCCTGCAACTTGAGTTAACAATTGATAAGTTTTTTCTGCTGCTCTAAAATCTGGAAGATTTAATGCCGTATCAGCATTAATGACACCGACTAAAGTAATGTTAGGAAAATCTAATCCTTTTGCTATCATTTGTGTACCCAATAAAATGTCTGCTTCTTGATTACCAAAAGCACGTAATAGTTTTTCATGCTGTCCTTTTTTACGTGTCGTATCAACATCCATTCTAATCACTTTAGCATGTGGGAATAAGGTATTCAACTCCTCTTCTACTTTTTGCGTTCCAATTCCAAAATAACGAATATCTTTCCCAAAGCATTTTGGACATTGATTTGGTATAGCCTCTTCATGTCCACAATAATGGCATTTCATCTGTTTGGTATCCATGTGTAAGGTTAACGAAATATCACAATTTGGACACTCTACAACATAACCACAATCTCGACACATAACAAAAGAAGAATAGCCTCTCCGATTCAATAATAAAGCAATTTGCTCTTTTTTAGCTAATCTCTGCTCAATACCTTGACAAAGCACTTTAGAAAAGACACCAAAGTTACCTGTTTTACTTTCTTTAGTCATATCTACAATTTGCACTTCTGGCAAAGGTTTTTGATTGGCTCTTTTGTGTAGTTGTAAAAATTGATACACATGCTTAGATGCTCTTGCACGTGATTCTAAAGAGGGAGTAGCACTTCCCAAAACAACTGGACATTGATGATATTTTCCTCTCCAAATAGCAACATCACGTGCGTGATACCTAACGGTATCCATTTGTTTATATGTACTCTCATGCTCTTCATCTATAATGATAATACCCAAATTTGTCAAAGGAGCAAAAATAGAAGAACGTGCGCCTACAACAATATCTGCACGTTGCTCTTTGATTTTAATCCACTCATCGTACCGCTCGCCGTCCGATAAACCCGAATGCAATACTGCAACTCTTTTCCCGAAACGCCCTTTAAAGTGTTGCACCATTTGTGGAGTTAGTGCAATTTCAGGAACAAGTAAAATAGCTGTCTGTCCCTGATTTACAACATCTTCAATAAGTTGTAAATAAATTTCTGTTTTTCCACTACCCGTTACTCCCTCAATTAAAAACGTTTGGTGTTGATGTCTTAACACATCATGTCTAATGGTTGTATAAACATGATGTTGTTCTGCATTTAATTGTAATTTTGTTGTTTCCTTAAATTGATGTGTTTTGTAAGGATCTCGTTCGTCCACCTCTTCAACAATGCGTATCCATCCTTTTTTTTCAGCAGCAGTAAGCGTCACATGTGTCACACCTTGTTGCACTAAATCATGGACATCAATTACAGGGTTATCCATTAAAAGTTGTTTTAACAACTGTAATTTAACTGCATTAGCACGTGGAGTCATCTCTTTAGGTTCAATTAAGCACGTGACTACTCGTTTCATTTTATGTTTGGCTTTATTATCTACATTATATCTAAGACGGATATGCCCGCTTTTTTTCAATTTAAGCATGCTTGCTGTTAATTGCTTTTCTTCAATCTCTTCCCAAGCAATCATTTGTCTTTTTCCTAAAACTTCATACAATTCCGTCGGTTTTAACCATTCAATATATTTAGAGTAGTTAGCTTTTAATAGTGACGGTAGCATAACTTTATAGCAATTAATAGTAAACGCAAATAAATTTTTCGCCAAATAATCTCCCAATACAATTAATTCAGGCGTTAATACTGGCTCAACGTCTAAAATATCTTCAATTTCTTTTAATGGCATATCCATTTTGCTGCTTGCCACAATATCAACGATAAATCCTTGAACATAACGTGTGTTAAACGGTACTTTGATGCGGTATCCTATAGTCAATTGGTCACTTAATTTTTCAGGTATATAGTAATCATACGTTTGATTAGTTTGACTACTTGGCACATCAACGATAACTTTTGCAATTTGCAACACACTCACCTCAATCCATTATTCTCTGTTCTCCTACCTATTGTAACAAAATTACTATAAAATCACTAATAATACAATGCTTTAAATTTATCTTCTAAAGATTGATAAACACTTTGACAACTGATTACTGTTATGTTTGCTTGGGATAAACAATTTAAATACGGAGCAAGTTCTCCTATTATTATAATTTTATTATCTTCTTGTTGATACTTTAACTGTTGAATCTTAAAAAGTGCTACAGCTTGTTCTAATCTATCAACTACCAAACTATAACGTTTATCATTGAATTTGATAATATCAAGTTTTTCCAACTGTCCTTGTTTAAGGAAAAAAGCTTCGTCTGTTAAATCTTGAATTAATGAAAGCTGATGTGTTGATATAATTTGCGTTATTCCTTTTTCCTTATTTTGACGTACCAATTCTTTAAATGCAATGATTTTACTTGGATCTAATCCATTTAAAGGTTCGTCCATAATCATACACTTAACATGTGGTAAAGACGCCATAGCAATAAGTAAATTTTGTTTCATTCCTAAAGAATAACTTCCAACACGTTTATATAGATAGTCTGTTAATGCTAATTCATCTGCAATATGAAAAATACGTTCTTTTGGTAAATCGTGAATATGTGCTAGAAAGGCTAAATGGTCATATCCACTTAATTGTGGATATAAAGTACTATTATCTTGCAAAAAACTAACTGATTTAAAAATGCGTTCATCGTGATTAGGCATTGTCCCAAAATGTACTGTTCCATTATAGTTTGTATCTAAATTGACCATAATCTTCATTAATGTTGTTTTCCCTACTCCGTTAGGTCCAATTAAGCCAATGATACGACCACTTGAAAATGTAACATCTAACTGATGAAAAATTTGCTTGTTTTTATAAGATTTACATATATTTTTTAAATGAATATCCATATATACCACCCCAATTTATAAATAAAATCTATTTTTTATGGCGATTATTTTCCAAGTGCCAACTTATTGCACCCAATATCAAACAAGTTATACCAACTAAACTTAGCACTATACACCCTAAATAAACGTTAATAGACGGATTATTGCCTTGAACTTGCAGCCAAGCATCTAAAGTATCGCGTTGGTTCAAATAAAGAAATGGCGAAAACTCGATACCTTTAACTTTAATATAATGCATTGACAAATAATACCCTCCTATGAATACTGAACTTGATACTAATAGCATTGCGTATCTATTTTTGATCCATACACCAATAAACTGCATCATACTACTCACAAAAAAGAGTTCTGCAAGAGTAAGCAACACAAATTGATACAAATAATCACCTAAATGGATAAAATGAAAAGAATATACTGTTTTTTCTAAGTATCTTGCACTAAAACCTGCATAATTTTCTGCTAGAGCAACTTGTTTACTATCAAATATAAAAATTGGATAATTCAAATCCCCAAGCCCTCCAAATAAAAAACTAACTAAAGTATAACCAATACCTATGAATACAACTATACTGATTAGTGCTAACCACGTACTCTTCACTTTTTTCCAATATATTTTATTTCTCTTTTGTGGCAATAGTTTTAAAAAGATGATTGTTTTTAAAGGATAATATTCATCTGCTAAAGTCATGACACTAATGAACAGTATCAAAACAACAATAAATAAGAAAATATGCCTTTGAATCAAAAAATATACACTATAATATGTCGTATTACTAATCCGATTATACCCCATGTAATGATTTGTTAATTGGATTGGTGCAAATACTGTATCTTTTAATAACGGTGTTAACTGATGTTCTTCAATCTCTTTTAACTCTTCGTAAGCGATTATCTGACTTAAATCTATATTTCTTTTATACATACGATCCTTAGTGAATAGTTCGGTATTATCAATACGATTGTCTTGTTTACGAAAATCAATGAGATCAGACCATTGAAATGTTTGTGTATCAATTTTTCTGATAAGTTGCTGATGATTTTCTAAATCTTGCTTATATTGATTGTAACTAAAATACAAAGCTTCCCAATATTCTGATTCACTCATTTTCATCCACTCTTTAAACGTCTGTTGCTTATCGGTACGTTGATTATAATCATCTTCTCTTTCTTTAAACAAATCATTTAATGTTTTTTCAATATCTATCTCTTGATAAGTCACATTTTTCTGGAGTACTTCTACATTATGAACTAAATCTTGTCTAAACATTTGTAATGCTTGAGATGTATTTAATTGAACAATCCCATAACTTCCACCGACTACACTAACCAGTAATATCAGAAAGCCTCTTGTACTTTGTAAAGCCAATCTTTTTTTCCACTCAAACCAGTATGAATATACTTTTTTAGGTAAAGGCATTGATAACGTTTTATACTTTTGCTTACGTACAGTTGCTTTTATTCCCCATGTATCTAAATAATGACATCTGTATAAAGCAATCAAGCAAATCACTAACACAATCATATATATTAGTCCGTAAACTAATGTGTTAGGGATATACACCCATTGATTAAATTGGAATATAATAGATACAGGATTTCCCCCTTGCCAATGCTCATTTGGTAAACAAATGACACAAAATAAACATAAAAATATGAGTACCACAATATTTTGGTCAACACTGCTACATAACTTAACTAATATTAAACTACACACATGTAAGAACAATACAAAACATATCCATGCAATGACTTTTAATATTATAATTTTCCATATTGGATACACAACAATCTGATCAGCATAATGAATAATATACGGATAAAGTAAAGTGTTTGTTTTTTGACTAACTAACATAGGCAAGAAACTCATTAAAAAAATACTACAATACACACCAACAACTAGACATAAAGACCAACTATACTGGTTTAAAATCTTCTTCCTTTTTAACGGCAAAGTATATAAAAACATAAATTTTTCAGTTTCTTTATCGTTATAAATTGTTAACCCAAATATCGCAATAATAAGAAATGCCGTACTAAAATGAAATAAAACTTGTGCAACTTGTAAAGGAAATAGTGCATTATCAAATGGATATTCGTCCTCGATATACGGCAAATGATGTGTCACTAAATAGTCGTTAAACGCTAATTCCTCGTCTACATCATTTAAAACAGTCACATCATATTGATTTTCTTGAGAAAACAAGTGATAATATGTGCTCATTTCTGGAGCAATTGCCAATTTTTTTTGTTGTAGTGCCATAAGTAATGTTAATAGTGTCTGATACTCTTTCAACAAATGCTTCTGATAATCTTGAAAATAAGGCACAGGGGTCAGTGCATGTTTTTGTTCTAGGCTATCTAGCCTATTCTGATTTAACTCCATATTTTCTTTAACTTGATTAGTTAAGCGTACTAGAGTCTGTCCATTTTGTAAAACGTGATACATTCCTTTACCTATAATAAATCCACTTAATACTACACACAGCATAATAAATAATTTTTTACGAACAGTATGTTTAATCACTTGTCTAAACCACAACATATATTTTCCTCCTAACTAGATTAAAAACACCACCATAAATCTGATTTTTCACTCGATTTATAGTGATGTCACAATACTATTAATATATATGTGGAATTGAGGAAACATCTAAATATAATCAAAAGTATAGTATGTTTACCTTTGTCATATTAATATCAACTATTTCCCACATTTCCCCTATCAAAAATAACACTCCTCTAAATCTTATATAGTTACTTATTATCGTCTGCTTCCTCATATTTCAATGGAGCATAATGAGGTGCTTCAGCACGCTGTTTTAATAATGTTCCTTTAAATAAATGCTGCCCATATTTATTCATCTCATACGTTTTGTAAATATAACCTACATACCCTTTATATTCTATCCAAATAGCGTTACGTTCTGAAAATGACCACATACTATAATGGTATTCCCGAGATAATGTAACTGCACTAGTTGCTTCGACTTTTTGATAAGATAGATTACTTAACCCTACTATACCTAAAGAACATACCACTACACACGTTTTTATTAATTTATTCATAAATATTCCACCTTTTCAACTATTCTTGCAACCGATTATACCACCCACTCTCATCATAGTCAATGTTTTTTATAATCTATTTTTCATTTTTGTTTATTTATCTTTTGAAAAATCATAATATATTTTATTAAACAAAATTCAAAAATTAAAATATGATAATATTTATTAAAAAACATGTCCACAATCCCAAATCATAACAAATCACTAATTAGTCACCACCCTCTACTAGCTTTGTACCAACTCCATTCATGATGTATTTATCCTCATTTTGTATCACATAATTTTGGTAGTTTTATAAAATATTATATAGACAGTATTAAACATCAATAGAATTTATATGATTAGGTTACGCCTATTTATTATATAAGATGTATAAAATTTAAACGGATTTAAATCAGATTATGTTAGGGAAAAACAAAACCTACGAGGAATCAATGCTTATAAGCATTGATTCCTCGTAGGTTTAAACATATCGCCTAAGATCTTCTATTGTTCACTTAATGTGTACATAATTGATTTAAAGCTATTTTTGAACTATTTAGTTCATGAAATGATATATTAAATTAGAATTTATTACCTATTTACTAATAAACTGTAAAATACATTTTCTCTTCTAATTTACGTCTTCAACAAGAACACGTCTTGGTTTAGTCCCTTCTGCTGGACCGACAAAACCTTTTTCTTCTAAATCTTCCATTAAACGTGCAGCTCTATTAAATCCAATTCTAAAACGACGTTGCAACATTGAAACACTAATGTAATCTTGTGTTTTTAAAAATTCTACAATTTCTCCAAACAGTTCATCTTCTACATCATTTGATGATGTATCATCATTTTCTGTTGGTATCATTTCTTCAACATAATTAGCTTCCTGCTGTGCTTTCACAAACTCAACAACTTTTTCAACTTCCTGATCAGATAAAAACGCACCTTGCACACGAACAGGTTTATTTTCTCCCATAGGCATAAATAGCATATCCCCTCTACCTAGTAGTTTTTCTGCTCCGTTACTATCAATAATCGTTCGTGAATCGATACTACTTGATACAGCAAATGCCATTCGACTAGGAACATTAGCTTTAATCAATCCTGTAATAACATCTACAGACGGTCTTTGTGTTGCTAAGACCATGTGGATACCAGCAGCACGTGCCATTTGTGCTAAACGAATAATCGCAGCTTCAACTTCATTACTTGCAACCATCATTAAATCTGCTAATTCATCAACAATAACCACAATATATGGCATTTTTTGTAGAGTATCGTCTCCTAATTCATCAACCTGATCATTATATCCAGTAATGTTTCTCATTCCAGTTTGTGCAAACAACTCATAGCGTCGCTCCATTTCAGCAACAACTTTTTGTAACGCTTGAGCAGCTCGTCTTGGATTGGTCACAACTGGCGTTAACAAATGAGGAATACCATTATACACATTTAACTCTACTTTTTTAGGATCAATCATCATTAATTTAACTTCATTAGGTTTAGCTTTCATCAAAATACTAGTAATCATGCCATTAATCGCAACAGATTTCCCACTCCCTGTTGCACCTGCAACTAATAAATGGGGCATTTTAGATAAATCAGCTACTTTTATATTTCCGGAAATATCTCGTCCTAATGGAACTTCTAATTTTGATTTTGAGTGAATATTATTTTCAATAATTTCTCTAAATGATACCATACTAATGTTTTGATTAGGCACTTCAATCCCTACATAAGATTTTCCAGGAATAGGTGCTTCAATCCGAATGTCTCTAGCTGCTAAAGCTAAAGCAATATCATCTGCTAAACTAACAATTTTACTCACTTTTACGCCAACTGCAGGCTGGATTTCAAATTTTGTAACTGATGGACCTAAATTAGCAGAAATAACGCGTGCATTAACACCAAAACTTTTAAATGTTTCCTCTAATAACTTACTATTTTTTTTAATTAAATGATATTCATCGGATTGATCACTTGCTTCAATTTGATTCAATAATGTGACAGGTGGCAATACATAATGTTCATTATCTTGTTGAGACTGAAAAGTCACACCCTCCTGTTCATCTTGTATATCATTCTCCTCACTTTGTTTCTCTAAATCTTGTTTGATCTCCTGAGTATGTCTAACGTTCTGTTTGTTGTTCTCTTGATTTGAAACTGGTGGACTTGGAGAAAAGGCATTAATGATTAAATCATCTTCTTTTTCTGACTGATTATCTTCTCTTTCTGGTTCCTTTGTACTTGTTTTAATAATCTCTTGGACACCTTGCTTTAAATTCGCAATAGTTGGTTTCTTCTTCTCTATTTTTTTAGGACGATTATTTAATAAGGCAATAACATCTTGTACCGTAAAACCACTCAATAAAAAAATAACCGTTAACGACAACAACATAAGAATAACAAAAGTTCCTATTTCACCAAATAAAAATATAAATATATTAGCAAATATCGCACCTATTATCCCACCACCAACATTATTAGCCACTCGATTAGATAATATATCGCTTATCAACGCGTCCCATGTTTTAGATAACAGTTGTGTTTCTGATGGAAATCCTAATAATGTAAACATGATAAGTCCTGTCACTAAAAATAGAATTAAGGCGAATAATTGCTTAAATGTGAAAGGCAATTTGAATGATTTTTTTAGCACATAATAACATGCATATACAAAAATAATGACCGAAAACACATGATATAAGTTTCCTACAAAAATTCTCACACTATTTGCTAAAAATATTCCGATAAACCCCCATGAGAAAAATGCAAAGAGTGCAGCTATCATCAGAGCAATTGCCACATACTCTACTTTAATAGATTTCACAGATTTATTCGTATTCCCCCGTTTTTTCTTTTGCAAAACTATTCACCTCAATGATTCTAAACTTATTTTTATTATTATATCATATCTTTGTATCTTTTGATAAAAATATAGTATAATACAGGTCTACTAATACGTAAAGGAATGACAATATGAATTTTAAAACTCTTACTCGTAGAAGCACATTGCTCATATTTTGTGCGTTGTGTTTAGTTGGTTGCGTGGAGCGAACAGTTGATGGTCAACCAACAGGATTAATTTGGACTTTATTCGGTTATCCAATGGAACAAGCTATTCGTTGGTTTGCACAATTATTTAATGCACAAACAGGAAGCTATGCCTGGGGCATTATTTTTGTAACTATAATTGTTCGTATTTTTTTAACGCCTATAAACCTTAAAATGATGCGTAAAAATGTTATTCAACAAGAACGATTATCTTATGTTAGACCAGAAATTAATCGTCTAAATGAACAAATGAAACACGCAAAATCTACTCAAGAAAAAATGGCTGTTCGTCAAGCTATTACTGAAGTACAACAAGCCGCTGGGATTAATCCTTTTGATATGGGCTGTTTACTTATGCTTATACAAATCCCAATTGTTTCAGCCTTATTTTATGCCGTTAGCTCTTCTCCAGACATTACAAAAGATATTTTCTTTGGTATAGAGTTGAATAAACCAAGTTTACTATTAGCCATTGTATCCTCTGCATTTTACTTACTTCAAGGGTTAATTTCTCAATACGGTATGCCTGCTGAACAAAAAGCTGTTGGACGTAGTTTAGTGCTAACAAGTCCAATTTTAAACTTTTCTTTTGCTCTTGTTGCACCAGCAGGAGCTGCTCTATATTGGACAATAGGTGGAGTTTTTGCTTGTTTAACAAGTATCTATTCAACTTTTGTACAAAAACCACGATTAAAAAAAGAAATTGCTTTGGAGTTGGAAAAAAATCCTATTGTGTTGCCACAACGTAAGGACACAACACCTCCTCCAACACAAACACCTACATTAAACACCAATAAGCCTCGTCGTAATGAAGGTAAACAAAGAAAATAAATGGAATTACATTTTCCATTCATCATGTAATCTAATTATTTGTATCGCATGGCATGAAATCCAAAAAGATTTCATGCCATGTTTGCAATTAACTTAACTGTTTATATGTCATGCATAAGTCAATCTCTAAAGCTAATGTTTTACAGTATGATACCCATTTTTTTATCACATTTACCAACAATTTCTTTCTTGTAATCCATTTATGTACTGGTCTTCTTTTTTATATTGTTCAGTCTTCATATTCACTAAAGTAGAACGTCTTTCAAACACTAATTTTTCTTGTGTGACCATTAATAATACTAACGTCCCAATTGCTGCTGATAAACATAAAATCATAAACATCTCCAAAATATTTAATAAAACCATCGTATACCTCCGTTGACAATTTGTAAAATTATAACATCATAATACATTGTTATTTACATTTTGTCAACATCAAATATTTACTTTTTGTCAATTTTTTGTTATAATAGTTTCATCTTATATAGAGGAGCTTGTCATGAAAAAAAACATTTTACCTGAAATGATTGATACATTTAGAAAAGAACGTCATTTAACATTAGAAGAATTAGGTGAAAAATTAGGTAAGTCTAAATCGGCAATTTCCCGTTGGTGTAAGGGAGATAGGAGTCCAATGATTGACGACTTAGAAAAATTAGCTGAAGTTTTTCAGACTGATGTCATTACTTTATTGTATGGTAAAAAAACCGTTAGTGTATCAAAACATTTTGCAGAAATTATTACACGTGTAAAAAAAATGACTCCACAAGAGCAATTAGATGTCTTAACATTTATTAAAAGTCGCCAAGTACTCCCACGTATTCCTATTCAAGTTGTTGAAGCTTTAGCAGCTGGAATTGGCTATGCCTATGGAGATAATGAGACCACTACGCTTTATACAAATCGAACAGACTTAAAAGCATACGATATTGCCAGTTCTGTTACAGGTGACAGTATGGAACCTCTTATCAAGAACAATGATGTTGTTCTCATAAAAAAAGATAGACAATTTATTAGTGGAAATTTATTTGCTGTAGATTATGACGGAAAATCTTACTTGAAAAAAGTATTTTTTGAAAAAGACTATCTTCGCTTAGTATCAATCAATGACAAATATGACGATATTCTTATTCCATTACATACTCAAGAATATTTAAATATCGTTGGAGAAATCGTAGATTGGTTTACACCAGTAGAATAATGGTTTATAATAGCAAAGATGCGATACTATTTTAAATTTTTTATAAATCATATTTATAGATTGTACTGTTTAAATGTTAGTCATCACATAAGTAAAATGGATTTTACTTTATCTCTTATACAAAATATTATTCCAACTACAAAGGGGACATCATTATGGCAAACTTTGCAATTGTAGGTGCTACTGGAGTTGTAGGCACTAAAATGATTCAACGCTTAGAAGAAAGTTCTTTAACCGTAGATAATCTCTATCTATTTGCATCAAAACGTTCAGCAGGTCAAATGCGTACTTTCCGAGGAAAAGACATTATTGTGGAAGAATTAACTGAACAGTCATTTGATCGTCATATTGATTATGCTTTATTTTCAGCAGGTGCGAAAACATCTCTAACTTATGCACCTATTGCAGAAGCAAACGGTGTTATTGTCATTGATAATTCAAGTGCTTGGCGAATGAATGCGGATATTGATTTAGTTGTTCCAGAATGCAATAAACCTACTCTACACCGTAAAATCATTGCAAATCCGAATTGTTCTACTATTCAATCAGTTGTACCTTTAGGTATACTTCATCAAACATTTGGGTTAAAACGTGTTGCTTATACCACGTATCAAGCAGTTTCTGGATCAGGTCAAGCAGGTATAAATGATTTGATCAATGGAGCTAATGGACAGAAACCTACTAACTATCCTCATCCAATTTATAATAATATTTTGCCACATATTGATGTGTTTGATGAAACAGGTTATACAAAAGAAGAAGTCAAAATGATTAACGAAACACGCAAAATTTTATCATTACAAGATAATATTGCTGTCACAGCAACATGTGTACGTGTACCTATTTTAAATTCACATTCTGTTGCCATTAATGTCACTTTAGATAAACCGGCAACTATCGAACAAATTCGTCAGTTGTTTTCTACAACATCTGGCATTGTATTAGTTGATGACCCTCAACAAAATGAATATCCTATGCCAATTTACGCAACTGGGCGAGACGAAGTTTTTGTAGGTCGTATCCGAAAAGATTATTCTTTGCCTAATTCATTCCATATTTGGTGTGTAGCAGATAATATTCGTAAAGGTGCTGCAAGCAATACTGTACAAATAGCTGAATTTATTGAGCAAAACAAAGCACTATATCCTGCTTTACATTAATCATCCAAATAAAAATAGAATGTTAGTTAAAACAAAGTGAAAATCTATTGGATTTCATCACATTATATTGATTGAAAAAATAGAATGTCTTTACTTAGTCATATAATTCTAATTGTGTTCATAAACTTTTTTGTTCACTAACACTATTTATTGTGCATCAAATCCATATAACAAATTGCATGGTATCTTCACAAATTGAAGAGATACCATGCTTTTTTACACTTTTAAATAAACTCTATAATATAGGTTATGCTAGCATATTGCATAGAATTAAAAAGTATTTTCCACTCTAAAATACTACTCGCTTGAAAAATAAAAAATCTATCAACTAATGAAATAATCTTAAACAAAACACTATTATATCTTTATTTAAAGCATTTAGCATTTTTTTAACATTCATACGCTTTACCCAGACTATGCTCAAACAGTTTATGTTTACTCATCATAGTATGTAACAACATTTTTATACTACTTCCAATTAAAAAATGACCCCAGAAACGTTGTTTTTACAACGTCTCTGGGGTACATCTATTATTATAGAAAATGGGATTATACGTCTAATAATTCTTTTTCTTTTTCAGCAGATAATTTGTCTAATTCTTTTGTTGCTTGGTCTGTTAAGTCTTGGACTTTTTTTTCTGCTTGACGTAAATCGTCTTCAGTAATGTCCTTAGCCTTTTCTGCTTTCTTTAATTCATCAATAGCATCACGACGGATATTACGAATAGATACTTTGGCATTTTCTGCTTCTTTTTTAACTTGTTTTGCAAGTTCTTTACGGCGTTCTTCTGTTAATGGCGGAATAACCAGACGAATAACATTTCCGTCATTACTTGGTGTAATGCCAATATCACTTTGTAGAATTGCACGTTCCATATCTTTTAAAATACTCTTATCATAAGGAGTAATTAATAACATACGTGCTTCTGGAACAGAAATTTGTGCCATTTGATTAATAGGAGTTGGCGCTCCATAATAATCAACACTTAATCTATCTAATAGACTAGCATTAGCACGACCTGCACGAATAGCACCTAGTTCACGTGATAAGGCTGCTTGCGCTTTAGTCATTCTTTCTTTAGCTTTATCTAAAATAACATTAATCATTTTATTTTATCCTCCTTTTAGGAATGCTTTTTTCTTTTTTATTTTATCATATTATCCTAATAGTTGCTGATAAAAAACTTTAGTATGATGCATTTTTAACGACTGTCCCAATATTTTCTCCAAGTACAACTCGTCGAATATTGCCTGTTTCATTCAAATTAAAGACAATTAATGGAATATCATTATCCATACTTAATGAACTTGCTGTGGAGTCCATAACTTGTAAACCTTGACTGATAACATCTAAATGTGTCAATTCTTCAAATTTAATAGCATCAGCATGCGTTCTAGGATCAGCATTATATACACCGTCTACATTATTTTTTGCCATTAAAATCACATCAGCATTAATTTCTGTTGCTCTTAGAGCCGCTGCTGTATCAGTTGAAAAATACGGATTTCCTGTTCCACCAGCAAAGATAACCACTCTATTTTTCTCTAAATGACGAATTGCTCTACGACGAATATATGGTTCAGCAATTTGTCTCATATCTATAGATGATTGTACTCGAGTAGGAACACCAATATTTTCTAAAGTATCTTGTAAAGCTAAAGCATTTAAAATAGTCGCTAACATGCCCATATAATCGGCTTGAGCACGTTCCATTCCCATTTCTGATCCAATATTTCCTCTCCAAATATTTCCACCACCAACAACTATAGAGATTTCAACACCTAAGTCATGAATTTCTTTAATTTCTTTGACCACTTCTTTAATTGTTGGAGGATTAATACCAAAGCCTTTATCTCCAGCTAAGGCCTCTCCACTTAGTTTTAATACTACTCGCTTATATTTAGCTTGAACCATAATACTTTTCCTCTACTTTCTATAAAAAAGCCCCCATAATGTTTAGGGGGACTATTTAATACTACCAATACTCGTTTAATTATTTTTTAACTTGGCTCATAACTTCTTCAACAAAGTTATCTACACGTTTTTCGATACCTTCACCTACTTCAAAGCGTACAAATGAAGCCACTTTTGCACCTTTTGTAGCAACATATTGAGCAACTGTTTGGTCTGGATTTTTTACAAATGGTTGATCATTCAAACTAATTTCTGCTAAGAATTTATTTAAACGTCCAACAATCATTTTTTCAACGATTTCTGCTGGTTTTCCTTCGTTCAATGCTTGTTCTGTCAATACTTTTTTCTCATGTTCTATTTCATCTGCTGATACTTGGTCACGAGAAACATATTTTGGATTAATTGCAGCAATATGCATAGATACATCTTTTGCCATTGCTTCATCATCTGTACCATCTAATACACTTAATGCAGCAATACGTCCACCCATGTGTAAATAAGCACCAAATGCTTGTGTATCTTCTTTAGTTACAACTTCAAAGCGACGTAATTCAATTTTTTCACCAATTGTTGCTGTTGCTTCAGCAATAACTTCTTTTAATGGTGTGCCGTTTACATCTAAAACTAACGCTGCATCTAAATCTGCTGGTTTTTCTTTAGCAATTAATTCACCGACAGTTGCAACTAATGTTTGGAATTTATCATTTTTTGCCACAAAATCTGTTTCAGCATTTACTTCAATCACAGCTGCTGTATCGCCATCAACATAAATTGATGTCAATCCTTCTGCTGCAATACGGTCTGCTTTTTTAGCTGCTTTTGCTAAACCATTTTCACGCAAATAGTCAATAGCTTTTTCAATCTCACCGTCAACTGCTACTAATGCTTTTTTAGCATCCATCATTCCTACGCCAGTTTTATCACGTAATTCTTTAACTAATTTTGCTGTAATTTCTGCCACTTGTAAATCCTCCAATTTTTCATTTAATTTATTTTTCAAAAAAACTGTCTTAAAAATTATTGAAAAGATAATTCTTTTTCATTTCTAAGACAGTCATGCATTTTATATTAAGCGTTGTCGCCTTCTACAACTTCAACGATTTCTTCTAATGAAGTTCCTTCTTCTTCAACAGGCTCAAAGTCTTCTGTGGTTACTTGATCTTCACCTTGATTTGCTTCGATAAATGCGTCTGCCATTTTCGCTACAATCAATTTAACTGCACGAATTGCATCGTCATTTGATGGGATAACAACATCAATCTCATCTGGATCACAGTTTGTATCAACCATAGCAACGATTGGAATGTTCAATTTTTTAGCTTCTTGAACCGCAATTCTTTCTTTACGTGGATCAACAATGAACATCACATCTGGTATTCTAGGCATATCTTCAATACCACCTAGGAATTTTTCTAATCTTTCTTGTTCTTTTACTAATGCTGCCACTTCTTTTTTAGGTAATACATCAAAAGTTCCATCAGTAGCCATTTCTTTAATACGTTTTAAACGTGCAATACGTTTTTGAATTGTATTCCAGTTTGTCAACGTTCCACCTAACCAACGGTGATTGATATAGTATTGACCTGAACGGATTGCTTCGTCTTTTACAGCGTCTTGTGCTTGTTTTTTAGTTCCAACAAATAATGCAATACCACCATTTTGAGCAACTTCATGCATATATTCATACGCATCATCTACTAATTTTACAGTTTTTTGTAAATCAATGATATAAATACCATTTCTTTCTGTAAAAATATAACGTTTCATTTTAGGGTTCCAACGACGTGTTTGATGTCCAAAATGTACCCCTGCTTCTAGCAATTGTTTCATTGAGATAACTGCCATAATAAAATTCCTCCAATTTTGGTTTTTTCTTCCTTAGATTTTAGTAGACACACCCATTAGGCACCGTATCTTACAATATTTTCTAAGTGTTTTCTTGGTTCTTTGCAACCTAAATCATTATATCCAAAAAAAGACTAAAAAACAAGTCTTTTCTCTGGATTTATTTATTTTTATCAATCGAATGTGATAATGTCTTAAAGTAATCGAATGACAAAATGTCCCAAAATGATAAACTAGAGATATGAAAAGGATAGAATTAACAGTGAATGAAATAAAAAAATATAACGTCATCAAAGCCGTTCATCATGGCAAAAAAACAAAACAACGTGCCTGTGTTGAATTAACTTTATCATTAAGACAAATTAACCGACTACTTAACAATTATGTTCAATTGGGTAAGTCAGCTTTTTCTCATAAAAATAAAAAACGCTCTCCAAAGCATAGTCTACCTGAATCTACTAAAACTTTTATTGTAGAACTATACCAATCATTTACCAATTTAAAACCTAATGTTGTTCATTTTACTGAAAT
>NZ_SPPB01000110.1 GCF_004570605.1 Granulicatella sp. WM01
GGACGACTAGGGTGGATAGTGTCACTATCTGCTAGAAACTCACAAGAACGGGGTAAGTTTATAGACAATTCATGTCTCACCTGTTGTGCTACTTTTTTCTGTTGTTTTAGTCGTTTTACTGTTTTACGATGTGTTTTGGGAGAAATCATCCCATGGTTATAGAGAATGGTACGAACAGTTGTATCTGTTAAATTGATGCCATGTTCTTGTTTTAACATTTCAGTAAAATGAACAACATTAGGTTTTAAATTGGTAAATGATTGGTATAATTCTACAATAAAAGTTTTAGTAGATTCAGGTAGACTATGCTTTGGAGAGCGTTTTTTATTTTTATGAGAAAAAGCTGACTTACCCAATTGAACATAATTGTGAAGTAGTCGGTTAATTTGTCTTAATGATAAAGTTAATTCAACATAGGCACGTTGTTTTGTTTTTTTGCCATGATGAACGGCTTTGATGACGTTATATTTTTTTATTTCATTCACTGTTAATTCTATCCTTTTCATATCTCTAGTTTATCATTTTGGGACATTTTGTCATTCGATTACTTTAAGACATTATCACATTCGATTGATAAATCTTCCTACTTATTAATGCTAGCTCTTGTCTATTTAGTCATTTACACGTATAATAGATAATGAAATCTTAAAGAAAAGTGAGTGAAATCATGGGACGTAAATGGGCAAATATTGTCGAGAAAAAAACAAAATTAGATGCAAATAATAGTAAAATTTATGCAAAATTTGGAATTGAAATTTATGCTGCAGCTAAACAAGGGGATCCAGATCCAGCTACTAACCAAAAATTAAAATTTGTTATTGAACGTGCAAAAACATATAATGTTCCAAAACATGTTATTGACAAAGCAATTGACAAAGCAAAAGGAGGAAGTGATGAAACTTTCCAAGAATTGCGTTATGAAGGATTTGGACCAAATGGATCAATGATTATTGTTGATGCCTTAACAAACAATGTTAACCGTACCGCTTCAGATGTTCGTGCTGCTTACGGAAAAAATGGCGGAAATATGGGTGTGTCTGGTGCTGTATCATATTTATTTGACAACACAGCTGTTTTTGGTATTGAAAATAAAAATGCAGAAGAATTGTTTGAGGCACTAATTGAAGCAGAGGTTGATGTCAGAGATGTTATTCAAGAAGATGAGCAAGCAATCGTTTATGCTGAACCAACAGATTTCCATGCCGTACAACAAGCCTTAAACAATATGGGTATTACACAATTTACTGTTTCAGAAATTGAAATGTTGCCACAAAACGAAGTTTCATTATCTGGAGATGATTTAATCAAATTCGAAAAATTAATCAACGCACTAGAAGACTTAGATGATGTGCAAAAAGTATATCACAATGTTGATTTGGGTGAATAGGAATCTATCAAATTAATAATGCAGGTTTATTAAAATATAACGGGTGTACAATAAATCGTGTTGGTGAACAAAAAAGTTCGCTAACACGATTATTTTTTATAGAAAAAAGTGAAGCAAACCAGTAAACTATAAGTTGAGAGAAAATAGTAAAGAGGTGCTTCACATGGATAAGAATACCAGAAAATTATTGAAATTGGAAGAAGAATTTGAATTTCCAGA
>NZ_SPPB01000111.1 GCF_004570605.1 Granulicatella sp. WM01
ATAATATGATATTTAATATGATGTTGTACGTCTTGAGTTAGCCAATTTTCTGGAAATTCAAATTCTTCTTCCAATTTCAATAATTTTCTGGTATTCTTATCCATGTGAAGCACCTCTTTACTATTTTCTCTCAACTTATAGTTTACTGGTTTGCTTCACTTTTTTCTATAAAAAATAATCGTGTTGGCGAACTTTTTTGTTCACCAACACGATTTATTGTACACCCGATTAATCGTGCTTGATAATATGAGCCCCTTTACAATCTATGGATAAATGAAAAATATCATGTTCTGGAAACTCTTGTTTAAGTTTTTTCTGGATAGTTTCTGCTTTATCAACTGGAACTAGAGTCATAACAGTCGGTCCTGCTCCACTAAGATATGTTCCGTATGTATATTCCAGTTTTAATATTTCTCGAATGCGTAATAATTCCGGAACAAGATGTTGGCGAAACGGCTCATGAAAAACATCTCTTTCAATGACATGACGAACATTTTTTAAGTATCCTCTTGATAATTGTGCAATTAACACATTACTCATCGCACTTCCTTCAGCAGCTTGTGCCAACGAAATTGTTTCTGGCAATACTCCTCTACTTTTCTTAGTTGCCAATGGAGTAGCAGGCACACACGCCACTAAATCAATATGATGTAATTTTATCTTAGACCAAAATACACGCTGATTACTTTGCCCACTCACAACCATATTTCCAATAATAGCAGGAGCAACATTATCTGGATGCCCTTCAAAACGATTAGCTAGTTGAATTTTAGCATCTTTTGAAAGTTTTAAGTTTCCTAAATAATTTGCCAACTCAATTCCTGCTACAATGGCAGAAGATGAACTCCCTAAACCTCTTGTGGTTGGAATATCTGTTCGCATTCTCAAACGATATGGTTTCAAATTAGGTTCTAGGCGTAAAGCTGTTCTAATAATTAAATTTCGCTCATCTTTAGGCAAATAAGGAATAGAATGCTCAATTTCCCATTTATCAGTTTCACACACAACATCAACTTCTAAATAAAGATTGACCGCAATTCCTAAAGAGTCAAATCCAGGACCCATATTCGCAGAAGTAGCAGGTACTTTTATTGTAATCATATCGTTCTCCATTAATCATACACTATTTTTAGTTGCACATAAATGCTATAAATTTATGGCATTCACTAGGTCAATACTATATCTTTTTGCTCTGACTTTGTCAATATCTTTCTAATATTTTTATGAAAAAGTGTCAATCGAAAATGAAAATGTCCTAAAATGTGGGCCACTATAAGTGCAATGATTTTCAAAAAAATCATTGCACTTATAGGGCAAAATAATGTATGCTATTAGAGTATCAAGCAAGCTTGTTGTCTTGATACTCTTCAAGAGTTTTTCCAATACTCTTGAGATAGCGTTTGAAAGATGCCAGTTTCCACGGGTGTGATTGTGGTGGAACGTATTGGCGTCTTTCTTTTTTTATATTCTCACCCAAATCAAACACCGCTGAATGCTCTTCATGTGTTAATAAACAACGTGTGGCATAAATGTTGTCAGCGATATTCAAGAAAATATCCCCATTAAATGCTTCAATAACCAACGCTTTTGTGTG
>NZ_SPPB01000112.1 GCF_004570605.1 Granulicatella sp. WM01
CTGTTGACAAATATAACTGTCAGCGGTCTTTTTTCGTATAACATTTATTTTATACATTTTTCCTCACTAACTGTTATAATATACATATATAAATTGAAAGGATACACCTACTATGTTCTATCAAGATAGCTCGCCACAAGATGAATTTATTCTTTTTTCGTTGTCACAACTTGTCCCAGAAAATCATTTACTTAGAAAAATAGATAAACATATTGATTTTTCTTTTATTTATGACTTAACCTCCCCATATTACAGTCACCATTCAGGACGCAACAGCCTGGATCCTATTTTATTATTCAAATTGGTCTTCTTAAAAGACCTCTATGGCATAAAATCAATGCGTGAAACCATTAAACGTGTAGAAACAGATGTGGCATTTAGATGGTTTTTAAATTTACCTTTTTCCAAACCTGCCCCTCACTATTCTACATTTTCTCAAAATTATATTCGTCGTTTTAAAGAGACAACTGTTTTCGAAGATATTTTTACAGAAATTTTAACTCAAGCTATCCAACATAATTTAGTTTCTGGCACAGCTTTATTTACTGATTCTACACACATCAAAGCTAATGCCAATAAAAATAAATCTAGAAATGTTATTATTGAAACCGTAAAAGAGAGAAAACTAGCATTTGAGAATGACATTAATAATGAGCGTGAGGCATTAGGAAAAAAGCCTTTTGAATTTACTGATACACTGGTCACTAAGTCTATAAAACAAAGTACAACTGACTCACAAAGTGGCTATTATCATCGTAGTCATAAAGAAAAAGGCTTCATGTATTTAGACCACCGTACAGTAGATGGTAAACATAATTTTATTGTAGATTGTTTTATTACATCTGGGAACGTCCATGATAGTGTGCCGTATATTGACCGATTAACTTATATCATAGATAAATATAAATTTGTTGTAAATTGTGTGGCTTTAGATAGTGGGTATTATGCTCGAGATATTTTACAATTTTTAGAAGATAGACGTATTTTTTCAGTTATTGGGTATAGACGATTTAATAAAACAGCAGATAGTAACTATTTTCAGTATATGCATAAAAATGACTGTTTTGTAGATAAACGCACAGGAGAAGTTTATGTCTATAAAAACATTGATAGACGTGGCTATAAACAGTATCGTTCTATTGATAAAAATAATAAACGAATCATTCAGCGTGTACTTAATGCAGACTTATATGACAGAGCTAGACAACGTAGATTATCTCCATTAGGCAAGCAATTATATAAACGTAGAAAAGAAACTGTCGAGAGAAGTTTTGCAGACTCTAAACAAAATCACGGGTATCGTTTTGCACAATATAGAGGTTTAGCCAAGATACAGCAGTATACTTGGTTATCTTGTGCTACCCAAAATATGAAAAAACTGGCAACAATACTACACAAACAGTATTGTTTTTTTCTTTTAAACAGTACTTTTGCTACTCTATATAGGTTTAATATAAAAGCACATCACATTTTTTCTATTTTAAAA
>NZ_SPPB01000113.1 GCF_004570605.1 Granulicatella sp. WM01
TGATGTGCTTAATGACTCACTTGCGCTTATTGATGTACTTAATGATTGGCTTGCACTTAGTGATGTGCTTAATGATTCACTCGCACTTAATGATGCACTTAGTGATTGGCTCGCACTTAACGATGTACTTAATGACTCACTTGCGCTTATTGATGTACTTAATGATTGGCTTGCACTTAACGATGTACTTAATGATTCACTTGCGCTTATTGATGTACTTAATGATTGGCTTGCACTTAGTGATGTGCTTAATGATTCACTCGCACTTAGTGATGTGCTTAATGACTCACTTGCACTTAGCGATGTACTTAGTGACTCACTTGCACTTAATGATGTACTCATTGATTGACTAGCACTCACTGATGTGCTTAATGACTCACTTGCACTTAATGAGGTACTTAATGATTCACTCACACTTAGTGATGTGCTTAATGATTGGCTTGCACTTAACGATATACTTAATGATTCACTCGCACTTAGTGAGGTGCTTAATGACTCACTTGCGCTTAGTGATGTACTTAATGATTGACTAGCACTCACTGATGTGCTTAATGATTCACTCGCACTTAGTGAGGTACTTAATGATTCACTCGCACTTAACGATGTACTTAATGATTCACTTGCACTTAGTGATGTGCTTAATGACTCACTTGCGCTTATTGATGTACTTAATGATTGGCTTGCACTTAACGATGTACTTAATGATTCACTCGTACTTAATGATGTACTTAATGATTCACTTGCACTTAGTGAGGTACTTAATGATTCACTCGCACTTAGTGATGTGCTTAATGACTCACTTGCGCTTATTGATGTACTTAATGATTCACTTGCACTCACTGATGTACTTAATGATTGACTCGTACTTAATGATGTACTTAATGATTCACTTGCACTTACTGATGTGCTTAATGACTCACTTGCGCTTATTGATGTACTTAATGATTGACTTGCACTTAACGATGTACTTAATGACTCACTTGCACTTAGTGATGTACTTAGTGATTGGCTTGCACTTAACGATGTACTTAGTGATTCACTTGTACTTAATGAGGTACTTAATGATTCACTTGCACTTAACGATGTACTTAATGACTCACTTGCACTTAGTGAGGTACTTAATGATTGACTAGCACTTAGTGAGGTGCTTAATGACTCACTTGCGCTTATTGATGTACTTAATGATTCACTTGCACTTAACGATGTACTTAATGATTGACTCGTACTTAATGATTCACTTGCACTTAGTGATGTACTTAATGATTCACTCACGCTTATTGATGTACTTAATGATTGGCTTGCACTTAACGATGTACTTAATGATTCACTCGCACTTAGTGATGTGCTTAATGACTCACTTGCGCTTAGTGATGTACTTAATGATTGGCTTGCACTTAACGATGTACTTAGTGATTGACTAGCACTTAGTGATGTGCTTAATGACTCACTCGCACTTAGTGA
>NZ_SPPB01000114.1 GCF_004570605.1 Granulicatella sp. WM01
TTTCAATAAAGTGTGGTAACGATGGCAAGAAGGAGACACCTGTACCCATGCCGAACACAGAAGTTAAGCTTTTTAGCGCCGAGGGTAGTTGGGGGATTCCCCCTGCAAGAGTAGGACGTTGCCACGCTTTTATTTTTCCGCCATAGCTCAGTTGGTAGTAGCGCATGACTGTTAATCATGATGTCGTAGGTTCGAGTCCTACTGGCGGAGTAGGATATTTGAATTCTGGAGAGTTGTCCGAGAGGCCGAAGGAGCACGATTGGAAATCGTGTAGGCGGGTAACACTGTCTCAAGGGTTCGAATCCCTTACTCTCCGTTTTTTATGTTGGCCCGTTGGTCAAGCGGTTAAGACACCGCCCTTTCACGGCGGTAACACGGGTTCGAATCCCGTACGGGTCATTTTTGGAGGTTTAGCTCAGCTGGGAGAGCACCTGCCTTACAAGCAGGGGGTCAGCGGTTCGATCCCGTTAACCTCCACTTTCTAATATTCTGGTTCCGTGGTGTAGGGGTTAACATGCCTGCCTGTCACGCAGGAGATCGCGGGTTCAAATCCCGTCGGGACCGTATGGTTCAGTAGCTCAGTTGGTAGAGCACTTGATTGAAGCTCAAGGTGTCGGCAGTTCGATTCTGTCCTGAACCACTGAATTTTAACTTGGGGAGATAGCGAAGTGGCTAAACGCGGCGGACTGTAAATCCGCTCCTTAGGGTTCGGCAGTTCGAATCTGCCTCTCCCCACTTTATAAATATTTAAACTACCTAGGGGTATAGTTTAAAGGTAGAACGAAGGTCTCCAAAACCTTTGGTGTGGGTTCGATTCCTACTACCCCTGTTATTACTTATCGTGGCGGTCGTGGCGAAGTGGTTAACGCTCCGGATTGTGGCTCCGGCATTCGCGGGTTCGATTCCCGTCGATCGCCCTTTTTATTGGGGTATAGCCAAGCGGTAAGGCAACGGACTTTGACTCCGTCATTCGTTGGTTCGAATCCAGCTACCCCAGTTTTTGAATATGGCGGTATAGCCAAGTGGTAAGGCAGAGGTCTGCAAAACCTTCATCACCGGTTCAAATCCGGTTACCGCCTTGCACATGCCGGCGTGGCGGAATTGGCAGACGCGCTGGACTCAAAATCCAGTGCCCTCACGGGCGTGCCGGTTCGACCCCGGCCGCCGGTATAGTTGAAAAGACAAGGTTAAAACCTTGTCTTTTTGTGGGTGTACAATAAATCGTGTTGGTGAACAAAAAAGTTCGCCAACACGATTATTTTTTATATAAAAAAGTGAAGCAAACCAGTAAACTATAAGTTGAGATAAAATAGTAAAGAGGTGCTTCACATGGA
>NZ_SPPB01000115.1 GCF_004570605.1 Granulicatella sp. WM01
TGAAATAGTATAGCCCTCGTTTAATAATATTTCAATTTGACTTCTTTCTTTATCACTTAAGTGTTTATAGTGTCGTTTTGTGGTATAATGTACTTCAGACATGAAAATCTTCCTATCTATTTGGTTTGGCAACTTTAGTATAGCTGATTTTCATGTTTTTTTGTTTATTTTTATTTGTTGCACTTCATTTTACAACACGGGCATTCAAAAAAAATAACAAACAGAGCCAAACGCCTATATAGAATGATGAGTAAGCCTATTGATGAGATGAATGCGTATGAACTATCAGTCATGAACAGATGCGTTAACTTTAAAAAATTAGAAATTTTATCAAAAAAATATCTAAGAATAACAGAAAATGAACAAAAAGAAATAAAACATAAGATAGAAGTAATTAATAACTTTCTCGAAAAAATAAATGAAGAAATAAAAAACACTAAAGACCTAGGACTAAAATACTACTGGAATAAAAGAAAAAAAGAACTCAAAGAAGTAAGAAATAATCTAATCAAAAAATTATAAAGGAGAATAAGAAGATGAAAACAATAGAAGTTGAGGCATATGTCGGTTGGGACGACCGTGACTATTTTATTTTCATGCCCGAGAAAATAGGTTTCGTTTGGGAGGAAAATATTAAAAAAATATTATTAAGAGCATACCCTAACTACCAGATAGAAGAAATAAATAATATCTTCATAAAAGCCATAAATGATTATTTTTCTACTGATTTAAATAACGATAAAATAAGTATGAATATTACTTCAGAGGGTGAAAAATGCAAATACTATCTTGGACTCGATTGTGTGGTTATGTTACCTGAGTTGCCAGATTATCAATTTAAGATTTTTGTTAAGATGGAGCGTTTGCTTACCGAAGAACGTTTAGTGCGTTATTATGATGATTGTTTATCATTTATCAATTTTATGGGGAATTATCCAAAACAGTACACAGGAGAATAAGAACATGAAAACAATAGAAGTTGAAGTATATGTGGAGTGTAAAGACTATGACTATTTTTTGGCAAATTATTCGAAAAATTATACAGGAGAGCAAGAAGATGAAAACAATAGAAGTTGAATTATATGTTGGTTGGGGCGACCGTGATTGTTCTATTTTTATACCTGAAAAAATAGATTTTATTTGGGAAGAGGATATTAGAAAACTATTATTAAATACATACCCAAATTATCAAATGGAAGAAATAAATAATATGTTCATAGAGTTTATAAGTGATTATTTTTTAAGTGGTTTAAACGACAATGAAATAGGTATGAGCATTATTGAACAGGGTGAAAAAGTTAAATATTCTGCTAGTA
>NZ_SPPB01000116.1 GCF_004570605.1 Granulicatella sp. WM01
CACACAAAAGCGTTGGTTATTGAAGCATTTAATGGGGATATTTTCTTGAATATCGCTGACAACATTTATGCCACACGTTGTTTGTTAACACATGAAGAGCATTCAGCGGTGTTTGATTTGGGTGAGAATATAAAAAAAGAAAGACGCCAATACGTTCCACCACAATCACATCCGTGGAAACTGGCATCTTTCAAACGCTATCTCAAGAGTATTGGAAAAACTCTTGAAGAGTATCAAGACAACAAGCCTGCTTGATACTTTAATAGCATACATTATTTTGCCCTATAAGTGCAATGATTTTTTTTGAAAATCATTGCACTTATAGTGGCCCACATTTTGGGACATTTTCATTTTCGATTGACACAACTATACCCTTTGTCATAAACTTAAATAACATTTCTCTAATTTTATGATAAATTATAGGAAATTACTTTAACGAAAAGCTATAATATTTGGAAGAAAACACGCTTTTAAAATCTTAAAAAGTAGACACCATTGAACTGTACTTCTCATTATAAAAACACCACCTCACTAAACACCTAAACATGTACACCAAAATACCTCTACCTCATAAATCATCTGCGTATCTTATCAATCAAATTCTATAAAAAAATCATATGCAAAATATGTCATTACAATTAAATATATGACTAAAACTAATAAGTTTGTCTATTGATATATCATAAAAAGAGGAATTAAAAAACAGTCAAATATACAACATTTTCTCCGTATATTTTTGATAATATTATAGCTATGTAACCAATCATGTTGACAAACAAAACATTCCAATATCTTAATTTACCATATTAAAAATACAAGTATTCACTGTATATCGCTACATAAACATCATAAAAAATTAAACTACTATCCCCTATTTATCAATGATTGATATATTATTTATTTTCTGAAAAAGCAATGTATTCTAGTTAGACCTTTCGCACATGTTTAACTAGAATGCTTTGGAATAAGACTCCGATAAAGTAAGATATCACTGAAGATTTTTAAATATCATTTTCGCCTATTTTTATGTCATTATCACTCTTTTGGTTCTACGTCAAATGGTGTACATTAGAAGCACAGGTCATGATAATTCTCCTGTTTGTATATAAATTAAAAGGTGTTGGTGCTTCCTTTCGGAAATCACCAACACCAAATAGTATAGTCCATTCTTTTTTGGGTGTACAATAAATCGTGTTGGTGAACAAAAAAGTTCGCCAACACGATTATTTTTTATATAAAAAAGTGAAGCAAACCAGTAAACTATAAGTTGAGATAAAATAGTAAAGAGGTGCTTCACATGG
>NZ_SPPB01000117.1 GCF_004570605.1 Granulicatella sp. WM01
ATCGTCAACTTCTTTCTTAGCAGCATCTTTTTCTTCTTGCGTTAATTCATTACGTGCATCGATGGCTGCTTTCTTAGCAGTTGCTGCATCTTCAATAGCGTTCTTAGCAGTTGTTTTAGCGTCTGCACTTGGGTTAATCTCATTGATTGCAGTAATACCGTCTGTCTTAGCTGTGTCTACTTCTGCATTTGTTGTCGCATTATCAACATTTGCTTTTGCTTCCTTAGCCTTATCGTCAACGTCTTTCTTAGCAGCATCTTTTTCTTCATCTGTCAAATCTTTACGATTATCAATAGCTGACTTTTTAGTTTCCGCAGCTGTATCAATGGCTGCTTTTGCTGCATTTTTACTATCTGCATTTGGATTAACTTCGTTAATAGCAGTAGTACCGTCTGTCTTAGCTGTGTCTACTTCTGCATTTGTTGTTGCATTATCAACATTTGCTTTTGCTTCTTTAGCCTTATCGTCAACTTCTTTCTTAGCAGCATCTTTTTCTTCTTGCGTTAATTCATTACGTGCATCAATGGCTACTTTCTTAGCAGTTGCTGCATCTTCAATGGCGTTCTTAGCAGTTGTTTTAGCGTCTGCACTTGGGTTAATCGCATTGATTGCAGTAGTACCGTCTGTTTTAGCTGTGTCTACTTCTGCATTTGTTGTTGCATTATCAACATTTGCTTTTGCTTCCTTAGCCTTATCGTCAACTTCTTTCTTAGCAGCATCTTTTTCTTCTTGCGTTAATTCATTACGTGCATCGATGGCTGCTTTCTTAGCAGTTGCTGCATCTTCAATAGCGTTCTTAGCAGTTGTTTTAGCGTCTGCACTTGGGTTAATCTCATTGATTGCAGTAGTACCATTTGTTTTAGCTGTGTCTACTGCTGCATTTGTTGTCGCACTATCAACATTTGCTTTTGCTTCCTTAGCCTTAGCGTCAACGTCTTTTTTAGCAGCATCTTTTTCTTCTTGCGTTAATTCATTACGGGCATCGATGGCTGCTTTCTTAGCAGTTGCCGCATCTTCAATAGCGTTCTTAGCAGTTGTTTTAGCGTCTGCATTTGGATTAACTCCGTTAATTGCATCTGTTCCATCTGTTTTAGCTGTGTCTACTGTTGCATTTGTTGTTGCACTATCAACATTTGCTTTTGCTTCCTTAGCCTTATCGTCAACTTCTTTCTTAGCAGCATCTTTTTCTTCTTGCGTTAATTCATTACGGGCATCGATGGCTGCTTTCTTAGCAGTTGCTGCATCTTCAATAGCGTTCTTAGC
>NZ_SPPB01000118.1 GCF_004570605.1 Granulicatella sp. WM01
CACACAAAAGCGTTGGTTATTGAAGCATTTAATGGGGATATTTTCTTGAATATCGCTGACAACATTTATGCCACACGTTGTTTGTTAACACATGAAGAGCATTCAGCGATGTTTGATTTGGGTGAGAATATAAAAAAAGAAAGACGCCAATACGTTCCACCACAATCACACCCGTGGAAACTGGCATCTTTCAAACGCTATCTCAAGAGTATTGGAAAAACTCTTGAAGAGTATCAAGACAACAAGCTTGCTTGATACTTTAATAGCATACATTATTTTGCCCTATAAGTGCAATGATTTTTTTTAAAATCATTGCACTTATAGTGGCCCACATTTTGGGACATTTTCATTTTCGATTGACATGCTATTTTTTGAAAAACATTAGCGAATATCAATCGAATGTGATAATGTCTTAAAGTAATCGAATGACAAAATGTCCCAAAATGATAAACTAGAGATATGAAAAGGATAGAATTAACAGTGAATGAAATAAAAAAATATAACGTCATCAAAGCCGTTCATCATGGCAAAAAAACAAAACAACGTGCCTGTGTTGAATTAACATTATCATTAAGACAAATTAACCGACTACTTAACAATTATGTTCAATTTGGTAAGTCAGCTTTTTCTCATAAAAATAAAAAACGCTCTCCAAAGCATAGTCTACCTGAATCTACTAAAACTTTTATTGTAGAATTATACCAATCATTTACCAATTTAAAACCTAATGTTGTTCATTTTACTGAAATTTTAAAACAAGAACATGGCATCAATTTAACAGATACAACTGTTCGTACCATTCTCTATAACCATGGGATGATTTCTCCCAAAACACATCGGAAAACAGTAAAACGACTAAAACAACAGAAAAAAGTAGCACAACAAGTGAGACATGAATTGTCTATAAACTTACCCCGTTCTTGTGAGTTTCTAGCAGATAGTGACACTATCCATCCTAGTCGTCCGAGAAAAAAATATTGTGGCGAACTGATACAAATGGACGCTAGCCAATTCAGATGGTTTGGTCAAACTGTCTCTCATCTTCATGTTGCCATTGATGATGCTTCTGGTAATATTGTTGGTGCCTATTTTGCCCCACAAGAAACGCTGAAAGGCTATTATCAGGTGTTACATCAGATATTAACCAATTATGGTATTCCTGCTGCTTTTTTAACGGATAGACGAACGGTATTTGATTATCAAAGGAAAGGGACTCAACAGCTTCAAGACGATACCATGACACAGTTTGGTTTTGCTT
>NZ_SPPB01000119.1 GCF_004570605.1 Granulicatella sp. WM01
ACGAGGGACTAATGAAAATCACAATGGTTTAATTCGAGAATTTTTACCAAAGGGAAAATCATTTAATTTAGTACCTATTCAAATGATAACAACTATACAAAATGCGTTAAATAATAGACCTAGACGTATACTAGACTATGATACACCTCATACTATGTTTAATCGTTTGTGTGCAACGACATAAACTATAACAGAATAGGTGTAACCGTAAAGGCTCGCTACGCTAATACCTTGACCGTTACACCTATTCCATTACAAAACAACTATGTCGCACACAGACATAGACTGTGACTTTAGTATTTTTCATGTACTGTTGCACTTGGCTTTACAATTCGAGTATTTTTTCTTGAAAATGGCTTCCACAATTACTTAACACTAACAATAATTGCATGAATACAAAGTATTCATACAATATCATCTCTACAAATTAATAATAAAACATTCCCTATACTGCCACACTCTATATACACACCTATCTAAAAAATCTTGAAAACTTCCTTATAAACGTTCAATATCACACTAGTTTGTCTATAAAACAACTGGAATTTATACTTATCTAGACTGAAACATTAGCCAAGACTCCCATCCTCTAAAACAGTTGGTCTTTTTCTAAATCACTATCCTCTATTCAAAAAAATCTGATATTTTATTTTTTAGTGTTTACAATGATTTGTTCAGCTTTTCAAAGAGTATAGGCACCATTTCTTTATAGTGGATTTACGAGCTATACACTAGTACACCACTAATATCTCCCTTATGCACTTTATGGTAAAAATACGGGTGTACAATAAATCGTGTTGGTGAACAAAAAAGTTCGCCAACACGATTATTTTTTATATAAAAAAGTGAAGCAAACCAGTAAACTATAAGTTGAGATAAAATAGTAAAGAGGTGCTTCACATGGATAAGAATACCAGAAAATTATTGAAATTAGAAGAAGAATTTGAATTTCCAGAAAATTGGCTAACTCAAGACGTGCAACATCATATTAAATATCATATTATTCATGCCAGCTGGGAAAGAAAAATAGAAAAATGTCATCATTGTGGGCATAATCAACTGATTCGTTATGGGAGTTATTTAAGAAAAATAAAATTATTACCTGTTTATGAAAATCCCACTAAATTACATTTAAAAATGAGACGTTATCAATGTACTTGTTGTCATAAAACGATGACCTGTGAAA
>NZ_SPPB01000011.1 GCF_004570605.1 Granulicatella sp. WM01
GTTTAAATATTTTACATATTTACGAACTCGAGTATTTTTAGTGCAAGAAAAATTATTTAAACCATCTTAATATGGGCTGAAAAGTCTATCAAATCAGTATGCTTATTGTCAAGGCACGCTCACGCTATAAACCTTGACAACTGCATACCGATTCGAAAAGAAACAATTAGCCCTATTAAGAAAAAACAACTTAATATTTGCTGGAATTTTTACTTACCAACATAATTTGACGAAGAGCCGACAAATAGTCTAGTTATCAGCCCTATTAAAGTTTAACCTACTAAAACCGTGTTTTCTTTCATAAAAAATGTAAACAATAAACAAATTTTCTATTATTTAGAAAAATAAGTAATATTAAAAAAAATACAATCCATTAACGTATATTATAATATAGGAGGAATAGTATTATGGTTGCATTATGGGAAAAATATAAATGGATTTTAATAGGAAGTATACTCGTTTTTATTATTGGGATTGGTACTTATTTAAGTCAAACAATACATTTTCAAACAGAAATCACATCAGTAAGTCAAAGTAATGTAGAAACATTAAGTGGAACTGAAACAACCTTTCAAGGATTTGCTGATATAAAAGGTGAAGTCAATGCTCCGGGTATGTATGCTATAGAAAGTAATATGCGTCTTAAAGATTTAATTGATCGTGCTGGAGGATTTACTGAAAATGCTGCACAAGAACATGTGAATTTATCACGTATTATTACAGATGAAATGATTATCGTTATCCCAAACAAACAACAAATAGATGCACAAGATGTTTTGTCATCTTCTGTAAAAGAAGGAGAACAGTCTAATAAAGTGAATTTAAATACTGCAACAAAAGAACAGTTAATGACAATTAAAGGAATTGGAGAGAAAAAAGCATTACTTATTATAGAATACAGAAAAGAACACGGAAAATTTAAAACAATTGAAGATTTAGGGCAAATTAAAGGGTTTTCTCAAACTTTTATTCAAACAATAGAACCATTTGTGAGAATCACACCATGAAAAATTTATGGATTTTTGTCTGTTTAACAGGTGTTTTAGGAGGATTATTTTGGATTTATCCAACGTGGTGGACGATTAGTTTACTGGTGTTGTGGATAATACGTTTATTCTATTTTAAGCATAAAAAAGTTCTAATGTATTCCAGTCTATTTGTCCTTTTGATAATAGGATGCATTTTATACAAGAAAACACACACAACACGTTTACAAGACAAAGTAAAAGAACAAGTTATTACAATTTTTGCAGATACTGTCAGTATCAACGGAGATAGTTTAAGTGCAAAGGGAGATATTTCAGGAGAATTAGTTAGCATTTATTATGTCTTACAAACAGAAAAAGAACAACATTTTTGGATAACGAACACACAAAATATTACGATAAAAGCAACAGGTCAACTCGAACAATATGCTAAAGCAAGAAATCCTTATCAGTTCAATTATGCCTCTTATATGTTACGTTATAGACAAAGTTATTGGAAAATCAATGTCAAAGCATATACTATTTTAAACGCACAAGCAAATTGGCGACAATTTATTCGAAAACAATGTATTGAAAATTTACCACCTACATTAACTATGATTGTCAATAGTTTATTTTTCAATGTGAATACGGAATTAAATGAAACATTCCAAAGTATAGGCTTACTCTATCTTGTTAATATGTCAGGAATACATATTGCATGGATTTTAAATACTTTAACAAAATTATTATTCTATTTAGGACTGACCCGAGAAAAAACAACATATATTATGAAAGGGGTTGCTTTATTTCTTGGTTATCTTTGTGGAGATGGAATAGGGGTTCAAAAAGCTATTTTACTCTATTTACTAGGAAAAAGAGGAACAACATTAGATAGAATAGCATGGGTTACAATGGGGTTATTGATAGTCAATCCATATTTTCTCATGCATTTAGGTTTTCAATTTACTATAATGCTCTCGTTTTTTAATTATTTTTTCAAGAAACAACGTGTGATGTTATGGCTACTCACATTGCCTTTATTGAGTGCCAATTTTTTTGAAATATCAGCTTTATCATTAGTAGCACTTTTTCCTATGCGTTTTGTAACAAAGTACATAGTAATGCCATGTGTTGTTATAGGGATTATTTTATCAAAATTACCCCCAACATTATTTGGTGGAATACTATATATAGTAGAGCAATGTTTTGTAAAATTTGTATATTTTAGCCAATTTTTAGCAGCACATCACGAATTAAAATGGATTACAGGAAGACTGCCAGATGAAAGATATTTATTCATTTTTATATGTATTATATTATTTGGGCAACTTAAACATAAACATTGGAGATACTGGAGGTTTTGTTTAGTCATACCAATTGTCTTGCTATTTATGCCAGTTTATTATGAGCAAATAATGATGATTGATGTTGGTCAAGGCAGTAGTTTGCTTATTCAAAAAGGAAAGAATGCCGTATTAATTGATACTGGTGGAGTATTACATATACCTCAAAAACACGTATGGAAACAACGGAAAATAAAAGATGTGGCTAAAGATATTTTATTGCCTACTTTGAAAGGATTAGGTATTCAACGTTTAGAAGGAGTAATTATTACACACTCTGATGCCGATCATGTTCAAGCATTAGAGCAGTTAAGAAAAGAGATGCCTATTCAGCATATTTATTACGGACTTGGTGCTAAGGTTAATGGGGATATGCCAGTAATTGCTCCAAAAACATTGTCATTTAATGTAAGTGTTGTGAGCATTTTATATCCATTTAAAAAAGGACAAGGAGAAAATGACGATTCGTTAATTTTGTATATGACATTTGGAGAGTTAACATGGCTTATAACAGGAGATGCTAGTCAAAAGATAGAGAATGAATTGCTGAAATTATATCCTAAATTAAAAGCGGACGTATTAGTTGTGACATCATGGAAGTCGAACATCAAGCGGAGAAGATTTTATTAAACAGATTTCTCCAAAATATAGTTTGATTTCGGTAGGAAAAAACAATCGATATAAGCATCCACATCATGATGTTATTGAACGATTAAAACACTCAAAAATATATCGTACAGATAAAATGGGAGCTGTTCGTTATATTTTAGAAAATGGAAAATGGAAGTGGAAAATAACTTTACCATAAAATGATAACAGAAAAGCTGTATAATGCAACAGATGTTTGTGAAAATATAACAGTTATTGATACACGTGTTTATGAGATGTATATCTTTTTAAATAAATAAAAAATATTGATTTAATCATATTTACAAAAAAGTTCTAAATACTTGATTATGTTTTAAAATAATGTTAGAGTATGTGAGTAGAAAAAATAATAAAACAGTTTTTAATTCTGTTTTTAACATTAATAACATTAAGAGAGGAACAAAAACATGGGAAAAAAAGTTAGTATTGAAAACCTTTTAAATGATCAAAATACTGATTTTACTATGGTTCAAATTTTAGATGAAAATGGTGAGGTTGTAAATCCAGACTTAATGCCTGATTTATCTGATGAACAATTAGTTGAATTAATGAAAGATATGGTGTGGTCACGTATTTTACATGAACGTTCAACTGCATTAAATAGACAAGGACGTTTAGGATTTTACGCACCTACTGCTGGTCAAGAGGCAAGCCAATTAGGAAGTATTGCAGCAATTGAAAAGGAAGATGTATTATTGCCAGGATATCGTGATGTTCCACAATTGATTAAACACGGTTTACCATTACATCAAGCATTTTTATGGTCACGTGGACATGCTGCTGGGAATATTTATCCAGAAAGTTTACAAGCATTACCACCACAAATTATTATCGGAGCACAATATGTTCAAGCAGCAGGTGTAGCATTAGGATTGAAAATGCGTGGAAAACAAACTGTTGCTGTAACATATACTGGAGATGGTGGATCATCTCAAGGGGACTTCTATGAAGGAATTAACTATGCGGGTGCTTACAATGCTCCAGCCATTTTCTTCATTCAAAATAACGGATGGGCAATTTCAACACCTCGTGAGTTACAATCAAAAGCCAAAACATTGGCACAAAAAGCTGTGGCTGCTGGTATTCCAGGTATTCAAGTTGATGGGATGGATATTTTAGCAGTATATGCTGTAACGAAAAAAGCACGTGAATATGCTGTATCAGGAAATGGTCCAGTCTTAATTGAAACAATTTGTTATCGTTTTGGACCACACACATTATCTGGAGATGACCCAACACGTTATCAACCAGAGGGTGTACAAGATGAATGGCAGAAAAAAGATCCTTTAATTCGTTTCCGTAAATTCTTAGAAAATAAAGGATTATGGTCTAAAGAAAAAGAAGACGAAGTGATTGAAGCAACTAAAGAAGAAATTAAAGAAGCAATTAAATTAGCAGATCAAGAACCAAAACAAAAAGTTTCAGATTTCTTGAAAAATATGTTTGAAACCCCAACAAGAGATATTCAAGAACAAATTGAACGATTTGAAGCGAAGGAGAACAAATAATCATGGCACAAAAAACAATGATTCAAGCAATTACAGATGCATTGGCACATGAATTGGAACGTGATCCAAATGTATTAATTTTCGGTGAAGATGTTGGTAAAAACGGTGGTGTATTCCGTGCAACACAAGATTTACAAGATAAATTTGGTGTTGATCGTGTGTTTAACACACCTTTAGCAGAATCAGGTATTGGTGGTTTAGCTATTGGATTAGCCTTAGAAGGATACAGACCAGTTCCAGAAATTCAGTTTTTAGGATTTATTTTTGAAGTAATGGATTCAGTTGTAGCACAAGCTGCACGTACACGTTACCGTATGAGTGGTACACGTACAATGCCTATTACATTTAGAGCACCATTTGGTGGTGGCGTGCACACTCCAGAGTTGCACTCAGATAATTTAGAGGGATTATTGGCACAATCTCCAGGGATAAAAGTGGTTATTCCAAGTAATCCGTATGATGCAAAAGGATTGATGATTGCATCTATTCGTGATAACGATCCTGTTATTTTCTTAGAGCACATGAAACTTTATCGTTCATTCCGTGAGGAAGTGCCAGATGAAGAATATATTGTGCCACTTGGTAAAGCCTCTGTACCAGTAGAAGGGCAAGATGTTTCAATCATTACTTACGGTGCAATGGTTCGTGAATCTATTAAAGTGGCTGAAAAATTGGCTAAGGAAGGTATTTCTGTAGAAGTTGTTGACTTGCGTACAGTATCACCATTAGATTTAGACACTATTTTAGCATCTGTACAAAAAACAGGACGTGTTGTAGTTGTTCAAGAAGCACAACGTCAAGCAGGAATTGGTGCAATGGTTATGTCTGAGATTGCAGAACGTGCGGTATTGCATTTAGAGGCACCAATTGGTCGTGTAGCTGCTCCAGATACAATTTTCCCATTTGGTCAAGCAGAGCATGACTGGTTACCAAATGCAAACGATATTGAAGAAAAAGTTAGAGAAATATATAATTTCTAACAATAGTTGAATCATCATCTATATATCGTGATGAAATATAAACTATTCATTCAGAAATAGAAAGGATAAAAAACATGGCATTCCAATTTAAATTACCAGATATTGGTGAAGGTATTCATGAAGGTGAAATTGTCAAATGGCATATAGCTGTAGGCGACACAATCAATGAAGATGACACATTATTAGAAGTTCAAAATGATAAATCTGTTGAAGAGATTCCATCTCCAGTTACAGGAAAAGTATTAAACATTTTAGTAGAAGAGGGGGTTGTGGCGACAGTTGGGCAAGTTTTAGTTGAAATTGAAGCCGAAGGTCATGAAGAAAAATCAAGTCCAGTAGAATCAGCTCCAGCACAGTCAGTTACACAAGTGGCTTCATCAGCACCTAGTGCAGAAAGTGTACCAGCTCAACCAACTGGAAAACCAAGTAAAAATGTATTAGCGATGCCGTCAGTACGTCAATTAGCACGTGAATTAGGTGTAGATATTACATTGGTAACACCTTCTGGTAAAGGTGGACGAGTAGTTAAGGAAGATGTTACAGCATTTGCTAATGGTACACAAACAGTTCCAGCATCTACAGAACAAGTAGTATCGCAAATATCTGAGGCTCCAGTGGCACCAGCAACTAGTCCAGTACGTGAAACTGTTTCAACTCCAGCTCCTAGCGTACCTTATGTATCTCAAAGTCCAGAAGCAGAAGTACGTGAAAAATTAACACCTATGCGTAAAGCAATTTCAAAAGCTATGGTGAATAGTAAACATACAGCACCACACGTGACTTTATTTGATCAAGTTGAAGTGACAAAATTATGGAATCATCGTAAGAAATTTAAAGATGTTGCAGCCAGTCAAGATGTTAAATTGACATTCCTACCTTATGTTGTTAAAGCACTTGTTGCAACTGTACGTAAATTCCCAGTATTGAACGCATCGATTGATGATGCTGCTCAAGAAATTGTATTGAAAAATTACTACAATATTGGTATTGCAACAGATACAGCACACGGTTTATATGTGCCAACAATTAAGCAAGCAGATGCTAAAAGTATGTTTGCTATTGCAAAAGAAATTAGTAATAAAGCAGCATTAGCACATGAGGGGCAATTAAAACCTGCTGATATGTCTAATGGAACAATTACGATTACAAATATTGGTTCAGTTGGAGGAATGTGGTTTACACCAATTATTAATCACCCAGAGGTAGCTATTTTAGGTGTAGGAACTATTGCTACAGAACCAGTTGTTAACCAAGACGGAGAATTAGCTGTTGGTCGTATGATGAAATTATCATTAAGTTTTGATCACCGTATTGTAGATGGTGCAACTGCTCAAAAAGCAATGAATGAAATTAAACGTTTGCTAGCTGATCCAGAATTAATGTTAATGGAAGGATAACATCAGAAGTTCTTAGATGAAGTGGGAAAAGGTTAAAAGCTGTGTAGCATTTTGGTTTAAAAAGATTAGTGTAGTTTTTTAATGTTATGTAACATAGTACCCTTTTTTTCATCATCTAATATAACTCTAATGAGTTATTTAGCACATAAAATAAGATGTTAAAAAGACTAAATACAAGTAAAATGGAGTATTTTAATTAACATAATCAGTTTTGTTGTGTTTTTAAACATTGATTGTTTAATCGAATATGATATATCACAAATGAAAAGTAATATGATGCATATACAAATAGTGCTAGAGTAAAAATTTGCTATAAACATTAATATATATTGATGTTTTAAAAGTGTTTAGTATGCTTTGGCTATATAAATAGAGTAATAGTAATCTTTAATAATAAGGAGATAGACGTATGGTAGTAGGAGATTTTGCCATTGAATTGGATACAGTCGTAATTGGTGCTGGTCCTGGTGGATATGTGGCAGCAATTCGTGCTTCGCAAATGGGACAAAAAGTTACCATTATTGAGAAAAATAAATTAGGTGGCGTTTGTTTAAATGTAGGATGCATCCCATCTAAAGCATTGATTTCAGCAGGACATCGTTATCAAGAAGCAAAACATTCAGATATTTTCGGTGTGACAGCAGAAAACGTTACTTTAGATTTTGAAAAAACACAAGCGTGGAAAGATAATGAAGTAGTCAATAAATTAACATCAGGTGTAGGCATGTTGCTGAAAAAAAATAAAGTTGATGTTGTTTATGGAGAAGCGTTTTTAGTTGATTCAAATACACTTCGTGTTGTTACGGAAGAATCAGCACAAACATATACATTTAATCATGCTATTCTTGCAACAGGTAGCCGCCCTATTGAAATTAAAGGATTTAAGTTTGGGAAACGTGTATTAGATTCAACAGGAGCATTGAATTTGAAAGAAGTACCAGCTCGTTTTGTTGTCATTGGTGGTGGTGTTGTTGGTTCTGAATTAGGTTGTGCTTATGCAAACTTAGGTTCTAAAGTGACTATTTTAGAAGGCTCTCCAAGTATTTTACCAATGTTTGAAAAAGATATGGTTAAAACCGTTGAAAAATCTTTTGAAACAAAAGGTATCAACATTGTAACGAATGCTATGGCAAAAGAAGCTATTGATAATGGCGATAGTGTGACAATTAAATATGAAGTTAATGGAAAAGAAGAAGAGATTGAAGCAGATTATGTTTTAGTGTCTGTTGGACGTCGTCCAAATACAGATGATGATTTAGGATTATCTGCTGCTGGTGTTCAAACTAATGAACGTGGACTAGTTATTGTAGATAATCAAGGACGAACAAGTCAATCTAATATTTTTGCTATAGGTGATATTACACCAGGTGCAGCTCTAGCTCATAAAGCAAGTTATGAAGCTAAAATAGCTGCAGAAGCTATTTCTGGTAAAGCAGTAGCAATTGACTATAAAGTAATGCCGGCAGTTGCATTTACTGATCCAGAAGTTGCCTCAGTTGGATTGAGCGAGAAAGAAGCAAAAGAGCAGGGCTTGGACGTTAAAGCGGTAAAATTCCCATTAGCAGGAAATGGTCGTGCTTTATCGTTAAATGCAACAGAAGGATTTGTACGTTTAGTAACAACTAAAGATAGCCATGTTATTGTTGGTGGTCAAGTTGTTGGTATTAATGCATCTGATATTATTGCAGAAATAGGATTAGCTATTGAAGCAGGTATGAATGCCGAGGATATTGCTTTAACTATTCATGGTCATCCTTCTTTAGGTGAAGTGGTTATGGATACGGCTGAATTGGCGTTAGGATTGCCTATTCACGCTTAATTTTATAAAATATACTACTTGGTATAGTATTAGACTATAAGTTCAAGTCTTTATGAAGAAAAGCATGTAGATTTTAAGCAAATCTATGTGCTTTTTCATGTAAATTCAGTATAATAGAACAGTTCAGATGATTAGTCTAGTTATTTTTTAGAAAGGAAAAAGATATGTTATCAAAAGAAAAATTACAACGCATTAGTGAATTGGCAAAAAAAGATACATTAACAGTTGATGAAAAAGAGGAGCAACAGGCTTTAAGAAAAGAATATCTTGAAACATTTCGTAGTGGTATGAGAAATCATATTGAGGGATTAAAGTTTGTTGATCCAGAAGGAACAGATGTGACTCCAGAGAAGTTAAAGCAAATTCAAAAGGAAAAAGGCTTGCATGGAAGATAATATTTGAAGAAAATGAATGAAATCTGTTTATTTTTTTTCAAATTTTGGTAAAATATAAATATGATAATAATAGAAATGAGGAAAAAAGTATGGAACCAGTATGGGTTGTCATTATTGCTTTATTGACATTTGTTGCAGGAGGCTTTTTAGGCTTTTTCCTAGCTAGAAAATATATTATGAAATATTTTGAAGAAAATCCACCTATTGATGACACAATGATTCGTACAATGATGGCACAAATGGGACAAAAACCGTCAGAAAAGAAAGTGCAACAAATTGTGCAATCAATGAAAATGCAACATAATAAAAAGAAAAAATAATAGTATTTATGTATATAGTGAGAAATCAAGTGTATAGATTTCTTGCTATTTTTCGTGTGTACAATAAATCGTGCTGGCAAATCTAAAGAGTTTACCAACACGATTGTTTTTGTATAGAAAATTAATAAAACGAATAGTAATGATGAATTGTATTATGCAATACTAGATTTAGATGATACATTAAATTTTTATGTAGATAAAAGTAGCACATACAGTTTAGTTAGCATGTTTTTTGTCTATAATATGTGCCATAGTATTTCGATAAATTGTTAAAATACAAAACGACATGATTTCATGACGTTATACATGAAATTATGTCGTTTTGTATGTACCTACTTAATTGTTATAGAATAGAGATTATTTTATTTTTTTACTCATTTCATAATCAAGTTTTTCAAATTGTTGTTTAATTAAATCAGGAAATTGTAATTGATCTTCTTTAGTGTTCATATAAATTGGTTCACCAAATAGTACGTGAGTTTTATGTCGTTTTAATAAATTTTTAAATGTAAATGGGCCATGATAAACTGCTGGAACAATCGGAACTTTTGCTAGTCTAGCAATCATAGCAGCTCCTTGTTTACTTTCTTGAGAATGTCTTGTACCACTAGGGAACATGATTAAGCCTAGTTTCCCTTCTTTTAAATGTGTTACAGGAATTTTAATGGCACTAGGACCGGGATTTTCACGATCAACAGGAAAAGCATTCATACTTTTAATTAACCATCGTAGAAGAGGGTTTTTGAACAATTCTTTTTTTGCCATAAAACAAAATTGTTTTGGACTAGCTGCTAAAGCTAAATAAACTGGATCTAACCATGAACGATGTGGTGAAATGAGAATATATCCTTGTTCCTTGTTAGGTAAGTTGTGTTTATTGTAAATAGCAGTTTTTCCGTTTAAAAGAAATAATAGGCATCTTGCAATACTACGAATAATTGAATATAGCATCTTTTTCTCCCTTTCGTTAAATAATCGTCATTCTATTATGACAAAAAAATTGCTGAAAATCAAGTGTTCTTTTATGATTAAAATAGCATTTATAAATGGTGTAAAACTGAAAAATAAAATAAACAAAACGTGTTATGTTATACGAGAGTAGACTAGTTTGGTAATTATAATATCTCATTATATGTGTTGGTATAATTGCTGTCATAACACAAAAATATAACATATAAACCTATCATGTTATGTTCCGTTTTGATAAAAAATTCCAATGTATCCGTCCTTTACAAATTTATAAAGGAGCATATATTTAATGCTAAAATTAAGAAAATAGGTAATGAGTGACTTATATAGTTTATCTTTAAACATATTTTTGTTGTTTACTATACTACATGGTATCGTTTTTGTAGATAGTATTGTTTAAAGAAATGACATTAAATAAGACATATTTGATTATGGCAATTTTTAAAGTTAAAGAATAAGCTATTGAAGCATAAGGTGTGATGACACAATATAGTAGGATAGGCGTTTTTTCTTGAAACGTGATACAATAGGATTATATCAATTATGAGGATACTTATGAGATAGCACTAGCAATTTCATAGTAAGAAGTGGACTATTAAAATAAAGTGTGACTGATGTGTTAAAGAGTAAGGAAAAGGTAGAAAATGTTATACACAATAGAGGAAAATTTAGTACAGGGAGGACATGTTGCTTTACTATATCAAGGTCTACAAGATATTTTAAAATAGTATGGAGTGTAAAAAAGTTAGAAAGGAGAAACTAATGCAATCATGTATTGTCACAACACATGTGAAGGCTAGTAGTGATAGTGTAAGGCAGGCAATTTGTTTAGCACAACAATTAAATATACCCTATTGCTCCAGAGAAAAGAGGACGATAAAACAATTGATGGTTTTGTATGCATCGGCGTTGATTGTGTATACAGATAAGTTGGTTTATGTCGATAAAAATGGTGACAAGCTATTTTTTCATCCAAATACGGCAATGATTAGGATTAAGCAAGGAAAAGAACCTTTGTTGGAACTTATTGGTCAAGAAAAACAGAGTATTTTAGATTTAACAATGGGTCTGGCAAGTGATAGTATTGTGATGAGCCATGCAGGGCATCACGTCATTGCAATCGAACAAAATACTATTATTTATACGATTGTGAGCCATGGATTGAAGCAATATTGTACGCATATTAGTGAAATCGATGCGGCAATGCGCCGAATACAAACGTATCAAGGCAATCATCTTGACTTTTTGAAACAATCCGCAAGTCATAGCGTGGATGTGATTTATATTGATCCTATGTTTTCGCATGTTATCACAGAATCTAAAAATTTAGATGCGTTAAAAACTTTAGCGTATTATAAGAGAGATTTTGATCAAGTGATGTATGAAGCTAAACGGGTGGCAAGAAAGCAAATTATTTTAAAAGCGCATTATTTAGATACAGTTTTTGAAGAATATGGATTTATACGTGGTGTACGGAAAAGTGCAAAATTTCATTTTGGTAGTTATCGTATAGAATAGATGATTTACCAATTGAAAACTGAGAATATTTATGTATTTGGAAAAGTGCATACCGTTAAACAATGCCTTGATAACATGTGGATTAGGTGATATGTCAATAATGACAAGACATTTTTAGTGATAGATGTTGTTTAAATAATTTGTTTTCTGGAGTAGGCATGTTGCTAGCAAAGTATGTGAATAATGCTGATTTTATAATCATGTGAGTTGACATTCGATTAAAAATCCAGTATGATGAAAACGTAACACAAAGGGGTGCCGTTGGCTGAGATTATACCCTTAGAACCTGTTCGTTAATGCGAGTGTAGGGATTGTGAAATGTGCAAATGAATGCATCTAGTCTTTGTGTACACTGACTAGGTGTTTTTGTTATATTCTATATTCTGTAACGATACAAAAATGATGAGTAAGGAGGGATTATTTGAAAGTAAAGCGCTGGATAAATCAGTGGGGTAGTCTAATAATTGTCGTTGTTATTTGGGAGTTGGTTAGTTTCTTTGGTTTGGTACCTAAATTTTTATTGCCCAGTTTTACACATGTTTTAACCGTACTGTTTCAAGAGGGAAATATTTTAGCAATGCATGTGCTGACAACATTAGTTGAGGCATTAATTGGACTAAGTTTTAGTGTTTTTTTGGCAGGGATATTAGCTGTTTTAATGGATAAGTACCATTGCGTGCATACATTTATGATGCCACTTTTATTGGTATCTCAAACAATTCCAACTGTTGCACTTGCGCCATTGTTGATTTTATGGTTTGGATATGGCATGATGCCAAAAATTATATTAATCGTTATTGTATGTTTCTTTCCATTGACGATGAGTTTACTCAATGGATTTAAGCAAATTGATGAGGCGTATTTAAATATGATGAACAGTTTTCATGCGAGTTATTGGCAAATTATGAAATACGTTAAATTTCCATTTGCTTTACCGTCATTTTTTTCAGGATTGAAAGTATCTACGTCATACGCTATTATTAGTGCAGTCATTGCCGAGTGGTTAGGTGGAGATAGTGGTTTAGGTGTTTATATGACTCGTGTGCGTAAGTCTTATGCATTTGATAAAATGTTTGCAGTGATTATATTAATTAGTTTATTTAGTCTAATCTTATTGTGGGGTGTTAATCGAATCGAGCGTTTTGTGTTACAGAAATGATATGAGCTTAAAAAAGCGGAGGAGATTTTATGAGAAAAAAATTAGTCATGTTAATGATTATGTTTGGTTTGTTATTGGGCGCTTGCACACAATCTGAAAATCTTTCAAATAAAGAAAAAGTTGATGTGACATTAGTGCTAGATTGGAGTCCAAATACAAATCATACTGGTATTTATGTTGCAGAACAAATGAAGTTTTTTGAAGAGGTTGGATTAAATGTAAAAATTATACAACCACCAGCAGATGGAGCGGAATTAATGGTTGCTAGTGGTCAAGCCGATTTTGGTATTAGTTTTCAGGATACTTTAGCAGCAAGTTTTGCAGAAAAATTACCTGTAAAAGCTATTGCTAGTATCATGGCACACAATACATCTGGTATAGTCACACTATCAGATAAAAAGGTTACTCGTGCTAAACAGTTAGAAGGTTTAACTTATGCAACATGGGATTTACCAATAGAAAAAGCCATGGTCAAACAAATTATTACAGATGATGGTGGGAATGCTGACAAATTAAAAATGGAACCAAATACAGTAACGGACATTGTGTCCGCTTTACAAACAACAGTTGATGCAGTATGGGTGTACGAAGGCTGGGACGGAGTTGCCGTTAAAAATGCAGGATTACAGACAAATTTTTTATCATTTAGAGAGTTAAATCCAGCATTTGATTATTACACACCTGTGCTTATTACAAATGAGCAAACATTGCAACATAAATCAGAGGTCGTAAAAAAACTTTTATCGGCTTTATCTAAAGGATATACGTATGCTGCAAAACATCCAAAAGAATCAGCAGATATGCTATTAAAAAAAGTTCCCGAATTAGATAGACAACTAGTTGAACAAAGTCAAGAATTTGTATCTAAATATTATCTTGATGAAGGAAAACCTTGGGGATATATAGATAAAGAAAGATGGGGAAAATTTTATAAGTGGTTAAACGAACAACATATATTGAAAGAGAACATAGATGAATACACAGGATTTACCAATGACTTTATTGCACGTTAAACATGTGTCAAAGTCGTATCATACACCAATTTTAAAAGATGTTTCTTTGACGATTAATCAAGGAGAATTGGTGTGCTTATTAGGAAAAAGTGGTAGTGGGAAGTCAACATTACTCAATATTATTGCACATATTGAACAGGCAGATACAGGAGAAGTTATATCTTATGAACAGGTTGCATATATGCAACAAAAAGACTTGCTTTTGCCGTTTAAAACGGTTTTAGAAAATATTCTATTGCCTAAAAAAATTCAAGGGACATTAACAAAAGACATAAAGCGAAAAGCCATTAATCTTTTAGAGGAACTAGGATTAAAAGGAACACTGCATCATTATCCATCTGAATTATCTGGTGGAATGAAACAACGTGTTGCTTTTGCAAGAACAATTATGTCTGAGTATAAATTGCTTTTATTAGATGAGCCGTTTAGTGCATTAGACTATATTACACGTACAGATTTACAAAAATGGTATGCGAGTATTTCAAAAAAATATCAGTTAAGTACTTTGCTCGTTACTCATGATATTGATGAGGCATTGTTATTAGCAGATAAAATTATGCTATTAGATAATGGCACATTATGTTCAGTGAAAATATTACCTAAAGATAAAGACATGTACATGTTAAGTCAACAATACTTAATGGATAAAAAAGAGTTGTTAATGGTGTTAACGGATAGTTTTAGAAAATAAACGGGTATAGACTTAACTTATTAAATAAAAAAGGCTCGATTTCAAAGGAGTACAAGAAATCGTGTTGGTAAACCAAAAAAGTTTGCCAACACGATTGTTTCTGTATAACTAAGTGAAACAAAACAGAACGTAGTGAAAGTAGAGTGTTTTTTTTATTAGTTTAAATGTGTTTCTGTGTATAGAGTGTCATTCTTTATGGATATAGCATGGTAAAGGGACAAAATATGGATATACATGTTCTCCATATGTTATATACTATGTTAAAATCATTTTTAAGATTTTGAGATAATAGATAAAATAGATTGAAATTAGATAATGATGTCTTGTTGTCTGTTGATTTAATATATTGTTTAGTACAATGATGTATTAGTTACATCTTTATGTGACAAATTTATTGATTTAGTAAACAGACTTTATAAATTATTTTGTGAAGATATATTGACGAGTACTTCAAAAAAAATTATGATAACATAAAATGCTTTTGATATGGAGGAGTTATGACGCTTAATTTAAAACAAAAAATTATTCAAGAGGCAAAAGCATTAGGGATAGATAAAATAGGATTTACAAGTGCACAACCATTTGATTATTTAAAAAAATCGTTACAAGAGCAAAAAGACTTAGGACGAACGACAGGTTTTGAGCATGAAAACATTGATGAGCGAGTATATCCACATTTGATTTTTGAACAGCCAAAATCTATTATTGCGATTGCTTTGGCATATCCTAGCCGTTTAAATCAAGCGTTAAATCAAGATAAAGAAGATAGACGAGGTAGTTTTGCAAGAGCTTCTTGGGGGCAAGATTATCATGACATTTTAAAAGATAGAATGAATAAATTGATTGCTTATATTAAAACACAAGCAAGTACAGCTACTTTCAAACCAATGGTAGATACTGGAGAGTTGATTGATGTTGCTGTTGCACAAAGAGCAGGTTTAGGGTTTATTGGTAAAAACGGTCTATTAATTACAGAAGAATTTGGTTCTTATGTTTATTTAGGTGAAATCATTACGAATATCGAATTTGAACCCGATACACCAATTCCTGATGGGTGCGGAGATTGCATACGTTGTTTACGTGCATGTCCACCCAAGGCATTATTAGGTGATGGACGTTTAGACGGAAAAAGATGCTTATCTTATCAAACACAAACGAAAGGATACATGCCAGAAGAGTATCGTAAAAAAATGACACATGTGATTTATGGGTGCGATATTTGTCAAATGGTTTGTCCATATAATCAAGGTAAAGATTTTCATCTTCATCAAGAAATGGAGCCAGTCCCCTCACATGTTCAACCTTCTTTAAAAAAGATGTTAACATTATCTAATAAAGAATTTAAACAAGAATTTGGATATATGTCAGGTTCTTGGAGAGGTAAAAAACCGCTCCAAAGAAATGCGATTATTGCCTTAGCAAACTACCGTGATCAAAGTGCGTTACCTAAATTAATTGAAATTATGGAATGTGATGTTCGCCCAGTTATTCGTGGGACAGCCGCTTGGGCAATTTCACAAATTCAACGTGATTACAATGAGCTGATTATTGAATGTATGCAAGCACAACTGGAAAAAGAGGACGATAGAGAAACTATTGAAGAAATGCAAAAAGCTATTGACGTTTTGAAACAGAAGAAAAAGAGAGGATAATAGGAACACACCTTATAAATATATTATGATGTATTGTTAATAGCTACTGTGAAAGATATGCATAAATAAACATCTACCAAATAGTGTTAAAGAAATGCACAAATATATGATGTTCAATTCTTTTTAGATTATATGATAATGTTTTCTGAAAATCAGACTTTATTTTTTGAAAAACGTACGAAATATGCATGAAAAATACTTGTTTTTTTGCATGATATTTGGCATTAAAGTATGAATACAGTATAATAAATAAAGTAAAGAAAGGAGGGATAAGATGAACGGAATATTTTTAGAAGGTTCAGCACGTGCGATTATTTTATTTCATGCGTATACAGGTTCAACTGCAGATGTTCGTTTATTAGGTACACGATTAAATCAAGTTGGATATACGGTATATATGCCTCTTTTTTCTGGTCATGGTACAAAAGATTTAAGATGTGTATTAGCTTATTCTCCTAAACAATGGCAATCAGAAGCCTATCAAGCCGTCATGGTAATGAAAGAAAAAGGATACCAGCAAATTGCTGTGTTTGGATTATCAATGGGAGGCATGTTTGCATTAGATATTCTTACTCAGTCAATCCCAGAGATTATTGGAGGAGGATCTTTTAACTCTCCAATTCCATTGACAGATTCTACTTTAGTGCAGCAAGCATTTGTTAGGCTAGCTAATCGCTTTTACCAAGAGAGTATGGGAGATAAGCAGGTATATGATAAAGAGATTGAACAATCCTCGGTAAAACAATTGTCTGCAATAGAAACATTAACAGAAGATATTGCGGAACAGTTAAGTTATATTCATGTTCCAGTTTACATTGCACAATCTGGAGAAGATGAGTTGATTGATGTGGAAATTGGTGAAAAAATGATGCGTTTAATGCCATTTACAACAGTTGATTACCACTATTTTCCAAAGGCAACTCATGTGATTACAATTGGTGCGTATAAAAAAGAGTTTAATGAGAGTGTGTTAACATTTGTCAATCAACTGGATTGGAGCCTAACATGAAAGAACAGATAATAAAAGTTTTAGAACAGAAAAGTATGACAACTCATGAATTAGCTGAAACATTGCACATGAGTAGTTCACATGACTATAGCATTTTGATTAAACAAATTGCATTACTTGAACGCTTGGGCGATATTCAAATTACAAAGAATGGGTATTTAAAAGTAACTTCGCATACATCAGAATATGTAGAGGGTTATTACCGAGCACATGAAAAAGGATTTGGTTTTGTTCAAGTAGACGGACAAGATGAGGACATTTATATTCCTAAAGGAATGCAACTTGCTTTATCTGGAGATAAAGTGAGAGTGATGTTAACTAAAGAAAGCGATATATTTGCTGGAAAAGGTGCAGAGGGAATTATTACAGACATTCTTGAACGTGCTATGACAACGTTAGTAGGAGAATTTGTGAAATATCCACAACATTTAATTGAGGAAACAGGTTTTAGTGGGTATGTTGTTCCTAAAATTAAGCAGATGATGGATTATACGTGTTTCATTGAGCAATCTAGTTTGCAAGTTGTTGATGGGACAATCTGTTTAGTTGATATTACACGCTATCCAACAGAAGATAATCCTAAAAATTTGTTTGGTGTGATTGTTAAAGAAATTGGGTATAAAGATGAACCGGGTGTTGATATTTTAACTATTTTACATAAACGTCATATTCCAGTTGAATTTCCAGAAAAAGTATTGGAAGAAGCGAATCGCTTTTCTATTGAGTTAAGTTCAGAAGATATAAAAGATCGTTTAGATTTACGCCATGAGAAAATTGTGACCATAGATGGACAAGACGCTAAAGATTTAGATGATGCTATTTCTGTAAAATATTTGGATAATGGCCTATTTGAACTAGGTGTTCATATTGCAGATGTATCAACATATGTTAAAGAAGATAGTGGACTTGATAAAGAGGCCTATTTACGTGGAACAAGTGTTTATTTGAGTGATAGAGTCGTGCCAATGCTTCCGCAACGTTTATCAAATGGTATTTGTTCACTACACCCTGATGAAGACAGGTTAACATTGTCATGTATTATGCAATTAGATGCCTCAGGGAATGTTCATGAGTATTGTATTACACCTAGTGTGATTCGCTCTTGTAAGAGAATGAGTTATGAGCGTGTAAATGAAGCCATAGTGCAAGGCAATAAACGGGCTAGAGAAGAATACGAAGATGTTTTAGATATGCTAGAATTGATGAGAGATATTCATTATGCTTTATACCATAAGCGGCATAGACGAGGAGCTATTGATTTTGATACAAATGAAGCCAAAATTTTAGTTGATGAAAATGGGAAACCTCTTGATATTATTCTAAGAGAACGAGGGCTAGCAGAAAGAATGATTGAATCTTTTATGCTATGTGCTAATGAAACAATTGCCAAACATTTCATGGAAAAGCAGTATCCATTCATTTATCGTGTACATGAACAACCCGCAGAAGATAAAATGCAAAGATTTTTAGAATTTACGACTACTTTTGGCATTATGATTAAAGGGACTAGCTCCACAATTAATTCCAAAACATTACAAAAAGTGCTAGAAAAATTAGAAAATCAACCTTATGAAGCACTTGTGTCTACAATGCTTTTACGCAGTATGAAGCAAGCTAGATATGACGAGCAGCCTTTAGGACACTTTGGTTTAGCGACTACTCATTATACGCATTTTACTTCGCCAATTAGACGTTATCCGGATTTAATTGTTCATCGGTTTATCAAAAAATATGCTAAATGTCCTCCTTTAACAGAAGAATTTGATAGTTTACATGCAAAATTAGAAGATATTGCCCAGCAAAGTTCAGCTATGGAAAGACGATCTGTTGAGGCAGAGCGTGAAACAGAGGCAATGAAAAAAGCTGAATATATGTTAGATAAACTTGGACAAAAATTTACAGGAGTTATTAGTTCAGTTACACGTTTTGGGATGTTTGTTGAATTGCCCAATACTGTTGAGGGGCTTATTCATGTATCAAAAATGGAAGATGACCATTATGATTTTATTGAAAATCATCTACTATTGGTAGGTAAACGTACTGGAAAAACGTATCAAATCGGACAAGAATTAACGGTTAAAGTATCAAAAGTAGACGTTGAAACGTATGAAATTGATTTTGATATTGTGTATTCTAAAGAGGATAAAATTAGACAAAAAATCTCTAAAAAACGGGTTAAAAAACAAAGAACAGATAAAAAGAAAGAAAAAAGGAAAACAACTAGACGTAAGAAATAGCGAGAGTAACGAGAGGAAGTGATAGTTATGCCTAAAGGAGAAGGAAAAGTTGTTGCTCAAAATCGAAAAGCTACTCATGATTATACAATTGAAGATACATTTGAGTGTGGCATGGTATTAACAGGGACAGAAATTAAATCCGTTCGTCAGGCAAAAATTAATTTGAAAGACGGATTTTCACGTATTAAAAATGGTGAAGTTTGGTTGCATAATGTGCATATTAGCCCTTTTGAACAAGGTAATATTTTCAACCATGATCCTTTACGTACACGTAAACTTCTGTTACATAAACAACAAATTAAACGTTTAGAAAAAGATATTAAAGTAACAGGATATACTTTAGTTCCTTTAAAAGTCTATTTAAAAGACGGTTATGCTAAATGTTTAATCGGTTTAGCAAAAGGGAAAAAGACTTATGATAAACGTGAGGCAATCAAACAGAAAGATATAAAACGTGACACAGATAGAATGATGAAAGTGAGATAAAAGACGACATGACAGTAACATTTTATTTTGTAAGACATGGTGAAACGTACTTAAATAGATATGAAAGAATGCAAGGGTGGTCTAATGCACCATTAACTAAAGAAGGGCAACAAGGGTGTGTAGCAAGTGGACGAGGATTATCACATATTCATTTTGATGCTGTTTATACAAGTGATTTAAAACGAACACGTGATACGGCTGAATTGATGCTATCGCAAAACAGTTCACATCAAAAACCTACAATTATTGAAAAAGAGGAATTTAGAGAAATTTTCTTTGGTTCCTTTGAAGGATTAGAAGTTGAAAAAGTGTGGCCTAAAATTTTAAAACAAGCTAATGCTACACTAGTAGATTCAAAGCGTATTTTGAATACATTGCATGATATGGACGAACATCATGACGCTGAAAATTATATGATGTTTTGGTCACGTGTTGAAAAAGGAATGTTAGATTTGTTAAAAACGCATAAAAATACAAATCAACATGTTCTTGTTGTTAGTCATGGAATGACAATTCGTATGATGTTAGAAGCTATAATTCCAAACTTTATGTTTGATGGACATTTATTAAATGCTAGTGTATCAAAGGTACGTTATGAAAATGGACAGTTTTATTTAGATTACATTAATCGTACAGATCATTTTGTATGGGAATAAATTAGCTTTCCAATTGATTAAATCTGTTCACATATATGTTTTATTTTTGAAATATGGAAAATATGAATGAAAATAGCTTTTTTGTGGAATATGTGAGAATAAAAAATAAGAGAGTGAATCCATTTTAGAAAAAATATAAAATTTTTTGTGTTTTTTCTATAAAAACGTTTGCAAACTGTGGACGAAAATGGTATACTAAAAAATAAAATAAACGAAAGGGAACGTTTACATGGGAAAAGATGTAGTAACAATTTATGATGTGGCACGTGAAGCTGATGTTTCAATGGCAACAGTATCACGAGTGGTCAATGGTAACCCAAATGTAAAAGCCACAACTAGAAAAAAAGTATTAGACGTTATTGATAGATTAGACTATAGACCGAATGCAGTAGCAAGAGGTTTAGCAAGTAAAAAAACAACAACAATTGGTGTCATAATTCCAGACATTACAAATTTATATTTTTCATCTTTAGCACGTGGAATTGATGATATTGCCACAATGTATAAATATAATATCATTTTAGCAAATTCTGATCAAAGTATTGAAAAAGAGCGTCAAGTGCTGAATGCATTATTGGCTAAACAGGTTGACGGTATTATCTATATGGGATACAGCTTAAGTGAAGAATTAAAATCTGATATGTTGCGTGCAAAAACACCTATTGTTCTAGCAGGTGCATTAGATTCAGATTTACAATTAGGTAGTGTGAACATTGACACACAAGAAGCCATTAAACAAGCTATTGAAAAATTAATTATGAATGGAAATCGTCGTGTTGCTTTTGTAGGTGGTGCCTTAAGTGATCCAATTAATGGTATTTACCGTTTGAAAGGATATAAACAGGCCTTACAAGAACAACATATTGAATTTGATGAAACGTTAGTTATTGAATCAGATTATACATATAAATCTGGTGAAAAAATTGTTTCTCATCTGCAAGCAAGTGGAGCAACAGCAGTTTTTGTTGGTGATGATGAAATGGCTGTTGGGATTTTAAATGTTGCCTTAGATAGAGGCATAAAAGTGCCAGAAGAATTAGAAATTATTACAAGCAATAATTCTAAATTAACAAGATTTGTAAGACCACAATTGAGTTCAGTAGCTCCTCCATTGTATGACATTGGAGCGGTTTCTATGAGATTATTAACTAAAATTATGAATAAGGAAGATGTTAGCGAAAAAGCTATTTTATTACCTTATAAAATTTTATATCGAGAAACAACAAAATAAATAAAAATAATGAATAAAAAATGAAATGATCTGTCTTCGGGGTTAGGTGAAATTCCTTATCGGCGGTATAGTCCGCGAGCAAACGCAGAACTGGTGCAATTCCAGTACCGACAGTATAGTCTGGATGGGAGAAGAAAAGATTACTTCATAGTAGTGTTTTCATGAAGATAGATCCTTCTTAGGAGGATTTTTAAGTGAGAGTAAAACAGTTAACAACAGTAGCAATTTTGGCAGCTTTATCTATCATTATATCATTTTTTTCATTTCCAATTATTCCAAGCGCAACATTTTTGAAATTGGATTTTAGTGATATATTTACATTTTTAGCATTGTATTTCATTGGTTGGAAAGGATTAATCTTATCTACTTTTAGTAAAGGGATTATACTCTATTTACATTCAAGTGATCCCATTGGAGCATTATTGAATGTTATTGCAGCTTTGGTGTTTAATAGTGTTTATTATATCGTACATAAAAAAACAAAAAAATACGTTATTTCAGGGGTAGTTGCAACAAGTATATTTAGTGTTACATTGTCTTTATTAAACTATTTTGTGTTTTTACCTTTATATATGGCACTTTTTAATATTCAATTAGGTGCATTAGATACGCTTGTTTTGTATGCTGTTTTTCCTTTTAATATCATTAAAGGGATAACATTATCTATTTTAGATAGTGTGTTAATTAAAAAATTTATATCATTAGGTTATTCAAAAGGTTCGTTTGAACGTTGAATAGCACCAGTCGGGCAACTGATGTATGCCTCTTTAAATGATACTAATAACTCATTGGGGATTGGAGCATCTTTAGGTAAACTAGGATGGGCAATCCCTTCATCATTGTAGTGAAATAGTTGAGAGGCTTTCAGTTGGCAAAGTCCACAGGCAATACAATCTTCTTGACATACACGATAAAACATAGAACATCTCCTTATGTTGATGTTAAAATCATACTACAAATAGACAAAAATTGCTATACTATGTTAGAATATAGTTACATAGATTACGGAGGTAGAAAAGTGACGAAACAATATTTTGATGAAGAAATTGATCAAACTGAAACAAAGGTAGATGAGCCTTGGGATCATCAATTTGAAAAAGAAGATGCACCAACAACTCGTAGTGCACGTATACATTCTAATCCTGAAGCGTCGTTATATACAAAAATTATATTTGGAGTAACAGTGTTATTAGCATTAGTTATGGGAATATGGTTTGTCTTAAGTTTTACAGGAGTGATTGGAAAAAATAATACAGCACAACAATCAGAATCTAAAGTACCAAGACTTGTTATTCAATCTCAAACATCAGCTGCTAAAGATGAAACATCTGCATCATCAAGCATTTCAGCATCTGCTACGTCTTCACAGACAACAAGTACAACACTTGGATCAACAACGTCATCTTCACAAACAACATCTAATGCATCAACAGTTGCAAGAGGAACTACGTATACAGTTCAAGCTGGAGATACATTGTATAGTATTTCAAGACGTTATGGTTTAACAGTTGAACAATTACAATCTTTAAATGGATTATCTGGTACGAATTTAAGTGTTGGTCAAGTCTTAATTGTTGGAGAATAACTATCTAACACATAAAAACGGGGTATCCCGTTTTTATTTTGCATGATATTGTGTATAGTAAGGAAAATATATTCATATAGAATACATTCTAAATATACTATGTATAATAATAAAAATGCCATTTATTATAAATCATTTCTGATATAGATAAAATGAAGTGTGTAGAACGGAGTATATAGATGAAAAAAATTAGAATTGCTATTGACGGTCCTGCATCATCTGGAAAAAGCACTGTTGCCAAACAATTGGCACAAAAATTACAGTATGTTTATTTAGATACTGGTGCAATGTATAGGTGTATGACGTTAAGTTTGCTTGAACATCATGTTGACTTAACTGATGAAACATTAGTGAGTGAGTGGATAAAAAAACAAAAAATTGAATTTATAACACATGATAATCAGCAGTCTGTATTGTTAAATGGAGAAAATGTGACTTTAGCTATTCGAGAAGCACGTGTATCTAAACATGTGTCATTAATCTCTTCTTATAAACATGTACGTGAAGAGTTGGTAAGACAACAGCGAGCATATATTCAACAAGGTGGCATTATTATGGACGGTAGAGATATTGGAACGGTTGTCATGCCAGAGGCAGAACTCAAAATTTTTATGGTAGCTTCTGCTTATGAGCGAGCAAAAAGACGTTACCAAGAACATGTTCAACGTGGTGATTATACACAAAGTGTTGAGGAAATTCAGAGACAAATTGAAAAAAGAGATTATATTGACTCAACTCGTTTGGAATCTCCACTGACTAAAGCAAATGATGCAATAGAAATAGATACAACCGAACTTAATATCAATCAAGTTGTTGAAAAGATTATGTCTTATTTGTGAAAAACGAACATCTAAGATAAAAAACAAAAAAATGTAAGCAAAAATGAAGAAAAAATCGCATATAATATAGACGTTTTGTTTCTATAGTGATATAATAGCACCAGTTAGTGTGTTTTTAGACACAAGGAGTATTAGGAGGATATGTTATGTCAGAAGTTTTTAATGCAATGGAAGAAGCATTAAGTAGTGCTTTAGATGTTAAAGTAGGAGATATTGTGAAAGGTGAAGTCTTAACCATTCAAGATAATAAACAGATCATTGTAGGTATTATAGATGCTGGGTTAGAAGGTGTTATTCCAGCAAAAGAATTATCAGCTCAACCAGTTGAACATTTAGAAGACATTGTAAACATTGGTGATGTATTAGATTTAGTTGTTATTTCAACAATCAAAGACAAAGAAAATGGACACTATTTATTATCAAAACGCCGTGTTGATGCACGTCGTATCTGGGAAGAATTAGAAACTAAATTTAACCAAGGTGAACTTGTAGAAGGTAAAGTAACCGGTGTTGTAAAAGGTGGACTTATTGTAGATTTAGGTGTTCGTGCGTTTGTTCCAGCTTCTTTAGTTGCTGAACGATTTATTAAAGATTTATCTTCACTAAAAGATCAAACATTAGTATTTAAAATTAGCGAATGTGTACCTGCAGAAAATAAATTAATCTTATCAAGAAAAGCTGTTCTTGAACAAGAAACTGCTAAAAAAATTGAAGAAGCATTCAGTCATTTAGAATTAGATGCAGTTGTTGAAGGAACTGTATCACGTTTAACTAATTTTGGTGCATTTATTGATTTAGGTGGAGTAGATGGTTTAGTTCATGTGTCACAAATTGCCCATGAACACGTTAAAAACCCTGCAGACAAATTGGAAATTGGTCAAAAAGTTACGGTAAAAATTACTGGTCTTGATAAAGAAAATAACCGTGTATCTTTATCAATTAAAGAAACAATTCCTACACCTTGGGAAATTGCTAGCCAAGAACTGTCTTTAAATCAAAGCGTTAAAGGTATTGTAAAACGTCTAGTTGATTTTGGTGCGTTTGTTGAAATTATGCCAGGTGTTGAAGGATTACTACATGTATCACAAATTGCTCATGAACATGTTGTTTCGCCACAAGCTGTTTTAGAAATTGGTCAAGAAGTAGATGTGAAAATCATTGAATTACGCTTGGCAGATCAACGTATTGCCTTAAGTATGAAAGCATTGATTGAAAAACCAGTTGAAGATGACCAAGAAGTTGAAAATACTCAAGAAGATACGTATGATATTAATGACGAAAATACAACAGTAACGCTAGGTGATGTCTTAGGCGAACAATTACAATTAAATTAAACAATAATTTAAACAGTAACTTTCTAACGATTTAGGAAGTTACTGTTTTATTGTTGAGTTAGATATAAGCGTATTAAGTTGACATTGGTTAAAATGGTATAGCATAAAAGATCTACAATACATTTTGAATTCCCGAAATAAACTTAATCTATTCTAAGAAATGTTGTCAAATCAATGTTTTACAAAAAGTCAGTTTTAAAAAATATACTATCATTTAATATGAATGGAGCTAGTAACAGTAATAATAGTCCAAAAATGACAAAGCATTTTTAAATAGTAAAATAAATTCCTATTGGATAAAGATGATGAAATACTTGTCAAACCTATCAAAAAATGTGATCTAATTTTGAGGATTTGAGATAAATGTGTTGTTTCATCAATAAGATAACATAAGTAAATAAACTTTATTTTTTGTTAACATGATTTAATAAGAGTATTAAACTGTTTAGTTTTATATCAAATAGTTTTAATGATGATTGAGTATGCGGCATTTGGATTTAATTGAGTTATTAACTCAATTAAATCCAAATTGTTGAACATATTTTCAATGGTAAAAAACGTCAGTTGTTACCGGTGCTTTTTCATAATCGTGTTGTATTATTGATATGATTATGTGAAAAAATAAAGCAATAAGCTGACTAAAAGAATAGTAAATAAGTACTCTATATATGAAATTACATTATAGTATTTTGTTAATGTAATGTGGTAGTGTAGAAAAGTTTATGCAGTTTCATTTGGGTATAATGTTTTAATTAGCTTAAAATATTTAAAATTAGGCACTTATGTGAGGAATAAGCTAAAATACAATAAAAAAATAAGACGAATATACAGATTTATGCTATAATGTTTAAATGTATAGTTTAAACCAATAGATAGGAGAAAAGAGTATGTCCATTCTAACAGTTGCCATTGTCGGCAGACCAAATGTCGGAAAGTCGACAATTTTTAATCGTTTAGTGGGGGATAAAATTTCTATTGTTGAAGATATATCCGGTGTAACTCGTGACAGAATTTATGCTCAAGGAGAATGGTTGGATAAACCGTTCAATGTCATTGATACAGGAGGGATTGAATTAAGTGATCAACCGTTCATGACACAAATTAAGTATCAAGCAGAAATTGCTATTGATGAAGCAGATGTTATTGTGTGTTTAACAAGTGTTCGAGAAGGAGTCACTGAAGCAGATGAGTATGTGGCTAGATTATTACATAAAAGTAAAAAGCCTGTAGTTCTTGCGGTCAATAAAGCAGATAATCCAGAACAGAGAAATGAAGTATATGAATTTTATAGTTTAGGTTTAGGGGAACCTTTTCCTATTTCTGGTAGCCATGGATTAGGTTTAGGCGATTTACTAGAAGAAATTTTTAGAAAATGTCCTCGCTCTGAGGAACATGCAGAGGATAATCAAAAAATTCGCTTTAGTTTTATTGGGCGACCAAATGTTGGGAAATCTTCATTAGTTAATGCAATTTTAGGAGAAGAACGTGTCATTGTATCAGATGTTGCTGGGACAACACGAGATGCTATTGATACTGAATTTACAGATAATGATGGAAATATTTTCCAAATGATTGATACGGCTGGTATTCGTAAACGTGGAAAAGTGTATGAGTCAACAGAAAAATATAGCGTATTAAGAGCAATGCGTGCCATTGATCGCTCTGATGTTGTATTAATGGTATTAAATGCTCAAGAAGGTATTCAAGAGCAAGATAAAAAAGTTGCCGGATACGCTCATGAAGCTGGTAAAGGTGTTATTATTGTAGTGAACAAGTGGGACGCTATCGAAAAAGATACACACACAATGAAAAAATTTGAAGAAGATATTCGAGGACATTTTCTATATTTAAGTTATGCACCAATTATTTTTGTATCAGCAAAAACAAAGCAACGCTTAAATCAGTTACCAGCATTAATTAAAACAGTTAGTGAAAATCAAAATTTACGTATTTCTTCATCTTTATTAAATGATATTTTATTAGATGCAGTGGCAACAAATCCAACACCAACAGACAAAGGGAAACGTCTAAAAATTTATTATTTAACCCAAGTATCTATTAAGCCCCCAACATTTGTTGTATTTGTAAATGATAAAGAATTAATGCATTTTTCTTATGAGAGATTTTTAGAAAATCAACTTAGAAAAACGTTTGAATTTGAGGGAACTCCTATTCGTTTAATTACACGTGAGCGGACTTAAAAAATAATAGAGAAAAAATATATTTTTGACGCTAAAATATTTGCATAAATACTAGCCTTGTGGTATTCTTTCATAGTAATGTTTTAAGCAATATGGCTTAGGACTAACATATAATTTCATTTAGAAATTATAGTTTTTTTGGAGGTGAGAAATATGGCAAACAGAGCAGATTTAGTAGAACGCGTAGCAAATGAGACTGGTTTTACAAAAAAAGATGTATCAGTTACTGTTGATGCATTATTTGAAGCAATTCAATCAGCACTTGCAGCAGGTGAAAAAGTACAAATTATCGGTTTTGGTAATTTTGAAGTACGTGAACGTGCAGCTCGTAAAGGTCGTAACCCACAAACTGGTGAGGAAATCGAAATCGCAGCAAGCAAAGTTCCAGGATTTAAAGCTGGTAAAGCATTAAAAGACGCTGTTAAATAATAGTGAATACTAGTAATCATAATATATAATGGTTACTAGTATTTTTTATGTTAAGTCATATACCTCACAGTGCTGTGACGTATTAAAAAGTAAAATTATTTACTAAAGTCATATTGAGCTATTTTATTATATTCTGTGGTTTAAATTTTTTGACGAAGGTTGAATTAGAAAGAAATGCAGCAAAAATATGGAGACACAATGGTTAGTTAATATCATCTGAAAGCAAATATATATGCTATACAGATGAGAGTTTGTATGATATAATCCAAGAGTAGATTAAAAGGTCGTTTAGAATATGTAAACCTCGGTCTTAACAAAAAAATGATATGTATTTCCGATATTTTAGATATAAAATAAATAAAAAATATCTTGTTTTTAGTTGTTTTTTCTAAAAAATAGCCATTTGGGGTCTAAAAGACCTTATTAATTTCTACTATTGTAGATTTTAATGTGCTACTGTTTTTACACTTGTCTGAAAGACCTATTATAGATAATAGGGGTGTACTATTTACTGTTATAGCTATTTAGGAGTGGAGATATTTACTCTAATATAACTAGATAAATTAGAATTTGAATGGAGAAAATAGATGAAACTCAATAAAAATAAATACATACCAATAGGAATAGTATGTCTAGTTTTAGCAATAATTTTAAATAAGACATCTAATATAAGTGATTTAGTGATTGGTATTTTATATGGACTATCAATTGGCATATTGCTATTGGAATTATTGATAGTAAAAAGTAATTCTCAGTTTGTTGAATGAATCATGAAACAGAAATGTAAAAGACAATAGAAATTAAAAGAGCTATTGTCTTTTTTAGTGCAATATAACAAGTAGGTAAAAATGATGATTATCATTAAACTTGTAAAAAGAATTGTTTTAGATAGCATACCTTAATAGTCTAATCAATATTACGGATTTTCATTATGATAAGTGTATAGTGTTGACACATATTATGATAATTAAGTTTGCAGTTCTAAGAGTGTATATGAGATGTTTTATAGGATTGTACAGTCCTCTACTATTAGTTAAGCAAATATCTTACATGAAAATAATAGAATAAATATGATTTTAGGAGTGACTGTTTTCAGTCACTCCTTTTAAAGTAATGCATAAATGCTTTAATATTGGATAACTGCATTTTAAAATTAAGTTTATTTTTTCATGTTTTTGTCATAGTGTTAAAAAAATTGTTTTTCTTTACTGTTTATTACTTTTGCATTTAATAATTAAGAGGGGGATAAAAATAAGGAAATATGAATTATGGGAATGATTTATGGTATAATAAATAAGCATAGTTTACGCTAAATATGATGTGAGGATGGTTATATCATTTAATCATGCGTAATAACTATTTGGAATGTACAGAAAAGGAGAGAATATGATGAAAGTATTATTTGTTTGTTTAGGAAATATTTGCCGTTCACCTATGGCTGAAGGTATTTTTAAAGATATGGTTAATAAAGAAAACTTAAGTCATCTTATTTCTGTTGATTCGGCTGCGACTGGAACGTGGAATTTAGGACAGGCACCTCATCAAAAAACGCAACAAAAATTAGCTGAAGTTGGGATAGACACTAATGGTATGGTATCCAGAGTATTGAATGATCATGATTTAAGTTATGATTATATTATTGGAATGGATTCTAGCAATATTGCTAATATTAATCATTTCATTAAAAACAGACAATCTGGGCAAGTTATGCGTTTGCTACAGTTTGCCAAAGAAGATAGAGATATTGCTGATCCTTATTATACGGGTGATTTTGAACAAACCTTTCAGGATATTACAAAAGGGTGTCAAGGGCTTTTAGAGCATATAAAAAAAGAATTAAATGAGGTATAAAGATAACATGAGCATGAAAGATTATGAACAAGGCATTATGGCAGCTATTAAACAAGGACAACTAAAGCAAGCTGAGAAAACCATTCAGCAAGCTATAGAATTTGCTATTGTATATCATCAAGAATTAGAGGCCTATGAGTTGGTTGAAACACTTCGGCAATTAGGGTATCTTGATTATGCTTTGTTAGCGTGTCAATGTGCCATGCAAAATTGGGAAAATGACGAGTGGGACTTGTTACTGGCAGAATTATATATGGATAACGATGATTTAGATGATGCACTAGAGCGTTTACTGATGATTAATGAACAATCTTCTCTTTATCCTAGTGCATTAGTGATGATGGCTGAATTGTATCAATTAGAAGAATTATATGAAGTTTCTGAACAAAAATTGCTTCATGCTAAGCAGATAGTACCAGATGAACCAATCATTGATTTTGCTCTAGGGGAATTATATGGGTTAATGGGAGAATATCAAAACGCATTGATGTGCTATCAAAAGGTAGAAACAGCTCATATTATTGAGAAAGAAGAGTTATACAAAAAAATAGCACGTATGTTAATGGCATTAGGCGAATTTGAAGAGGCAATTGTCTACCTAGAAAAGTTGACAATGGAAGAGCATCATTCTGAGAGCATGTTTGAATTAGGTTTAGCCTATTATCAAATTCAAGAATATGAGCGATCAATAAAATGGTTTGAAGAACTGTTAGCAAAAGATCCTGATTATTTATCAGCACATCATTACCTAGCTAAAGCACTTATTGAAACTAGACAAACTGATAAAGCTAAAACGTTTTTGGAGCATGCTCTTAAAGAGAATCCGTATCAAAGTGCATTGTATGTTGAATTATATGCTCTATATACACAATATAAATTGTGGGAAAAAAGAGAACAACTTATTGAACAAGCAAGAGAGTATTTGCCAGATGATACCACATTAAATGTGCTTTATGCCTACCTGTTAAAAGAAAAAGAATGGTATGATGAACTTATTGAATTTGTAGAAAAACAATTGGAAGAAGATGAAGATAGTGAATTTTATTGGTTATTAGCCTATGCTTATGGAAAGAATGAACAAGATGATAAAGCACAACATTACTATACATTAGCTTATCGTATGTTTTATGAAGACGCACAATTTTTAGAAGATTATGCGTTATATTTAAGAGAAATTGGGAAAAAAGATGAATTAGCAAATATAATGGTACAATTAAAACAGATAAATCCTGAATGGACTTTGTCATAAGAAAGGAGGAAACATGTTACAGCATGAATTATTTCAACAGGCACTTCCTTTATTAGAGAAAATTGAACAAGCTGGATTTGAGGCATATTTTGTAGGGGGATGTGTGCGAGATACATTATTGAAACGACCTATTTCAGATATTGATATTGCCACAAATGCTTTTCCACAGGAAATTAAATCTATTTTTAAAAAGACTGTTGATGTCGGTATTGAACACGGAACGGTTATGGTCTTATATAACAATCATTCTTATGAAATTACAACATTTCGTACAGAAACAACGTATAAAGATTATCGTCATCCAGATACGGTTACATTTGTGAGAAGTTTGGAAGAAGATTTAAAAAGACGAGATTTCACAATTAATGCCTTAGCTTTGGACTGTCGGGGGAAATTGTATGATTTTCATCATGGACAAATGGATTTACAAGAAAAGCGTATTCGCGCGGTAGGATGTTCTCACGAACGTTTCCATGAAGATGCATTACGTATGATGAGAGCTGTACGTTTTGCTGGGCAATTAGGTTTTGGAATTGATGAACAGACGAAACAAGGTATTTCTCAACATGCGCATTTATTAGAAAAAATTGCTATAGAACGGATTTGTGTTGAATGGGAAAAATTGATGTGTGCCAAAGAGAAAGCAAAGGGAATAGATGTTTTTGTAGATACTGGTTTATATGTTTATTGCCCTTATTTTAAGGAAGAGGAACAAGCGATTAAACATTTTTCGACTATTCAGTTGAGTTTGCTTCCCGTACCTTGTCACTGGGCTATGCTAGTTTACTATACACAAATTAAAAGAGAAAATATTTCACAGTTCTTAAAAGCGTGGAAATTGTCTAATGATTTTGTGAACCAGATAAAAGTGATGGTGTCTGTTTTAGACTGGCGAGAAACAAGTGAGTGGACGTGTGATAGGTTATTTGATGTGGGAGAAACATTGACGTGTTTAAGTGAAGAACTTGCTTGGCAAATGGGGCTGATTGAACACAAGCAAGATGTTGAACAATTGTATAATCAATTGCCTATTAAATCAGTTAGCGATTTAGCATTAGGTGGGCAAGAAATTATGGCGTTGTTACAGCAAGAGCGTGGTGGGAAGTATTTAGGGGAAATTATTGAACACATGCGTCAAGAGGTTCTGCATAATCGGATAAAGAACACAAAAGAGCATTTAAGTGAGTGGATATTGGAACATTATGGGCATATAAGGAGTTGATGTGAATGACTAGTAGAATGGATCGTCATCAAAAACAAAGTGTCATAAAGCAAATACGTGGACGAGTGAAACAGTATCATCTTGTGAAATGGATTGTCTTTTTAACATTAATGGGATGTATCATTTTTAGTAGTTATTTATTATATTTAGCTAAAACTACAGATATTAAGGCGTTAAAAGTCAGTTTAGAACAAAAGACGATTTTGTATGATGCCAATGGAGAGCAAGCAGGAGAATTGCTTCAACAAAAAGGAACTTTTGTGCCTCTAGGTGAAATCTCGCCTCACATTGTGGATGCCGTGATTTCAACAGAAGATAGACGGTTTTATACGCATTCAGGTGTAGATTATTTAGGCATTGCAAGATCAAGTTTAGGTTTTTTTGTAAATGGGTTTAAAGTAAGTGGCGGAGGGAGTACAATTACACAACAATTAGCCAAAAATGCTTATTTAACACAAAAGCAGACATTCATTCGTAAAGCACAAGAAGTTTTTCTAGCTTTAGAGATTGAACGTCAGTATTCAAAAGATGATATTCTAACAATGTATTTAAATCACGCTTATTTTGGACAAGGTGTGTGGGGTGTTGAAGATGCCTCCAAAAAATACTTTGGAAAGTCAGCTAAAGAGCTGAGTGTTCCGGAAGCAGCTGTCATTGCAGGGATGTTAAAAAGTCCTACATATTATAACCCAATAGATTATCCAAAAGAAGCAAAAGACAGACGTGATACAGTCATTGAGTTGATGAAAACGAATGGGAAAATTTCAGCCGATGAAGCTACAATGTACATGCAGACAGATATTGTTTTACAAGATAAATATGATGTGATGTCTAATTATCAATATCCATACTTCTTTGATTCAGTTATTGATGAAGCAGAGAAAAAATACGGCATTACAGAGGAAGATTTATTAACAAAAGGATATAAAATATATACCACTTTAAATCAAAATTATCAAAAACAACTTAATCAAGCCTATGACAATCAAGAATTATTTCAAAATGCACAAGATGGAACTTTAGTACAGAGTGCAACGGTAATGATGCATCCAAAAACAGGTGGTGTGCTTGCATTAGTTGGTGGACGTGGTGAACATGTGTATCGAGGATTTAATCGAGCAACGCAAATGTATAGGCAACCAGGTTCAACCATAAAACCTTTAGTAGTATACACGCCCGCTTTAGAACAGGGATACACACCAGATTCTATTTTAGTTGATGAAGAATTATCTTATGGAAGTGATCATTATACACCTAAAAACTGGAATTATGTGTCTATTGGAAAAATTCCATTGTATCAAGCCTTGGTAGAAAGTAAAAATACAAGTGCAGTGTGGTTATTAGATAAAATTGGACTACAAACAGGACTGGACAAACTGCATGATTTTGGCATTGAAACACAAAAAGATGATCATTATTTAGGAATTGCTTTAGGAGGTATGACTAAAGGCGTTACACTTATGCACATGACGTCTGCGTATACAGCTTTTGCTAATAACGGTGTAAGGCAAGAGCCTTATTTCATCACAAAAATTATCGATGCTTCAGGAAATGCTATTGTGGATAAAACATATAATCACACATATCGTGTTATGAGTGATGGGATTGCTAATGAAATGACACGTATTATGCTTGGGGTTTATGAACAAGACGGTACAGGTTATGTACCACTAAATCATTCTGATTACCAAATTGCCGGAAAAACAGGAACAACAGAAGTACCAGGACAAACTGGAGCGCAAGATAAATGGATAATTGCCTATACACCTGATTTTGTGTACACAACATGGATGGGATTCGACGAAACAAGTCAAAATACGAAACTGGAATCTGCCTATTCTCAAATACAGCCATTTTTCCAAACAACTATCAATGATGTGTTGGCAGTTTCTCCGTTAACATCGTTCCAATTAAAATCAGTGACAACACAAAAACAAGAAGAAAAAGCAAACCGAAATTGGTTTGAAAAAGCTACGGATAAACTCGAATCATTTGGTAGAGATATTGGAGATGGTATAGGTAACCTTTGGAATGGTATTACAAATTTCTTTAACGGCAGATAAAATGGATTTGTGCCTAAAAATAAACCAAGCAACAAACAAGGTAAAACAGTGCAAACATAGCAATAAAAATCAAAATATTAGACATACTACAATTGCAATAGAGATTGCTTAAATCTGTTTGTTCAAGTTTTAGGAGAATGTATTGTCAAAAACATGAATATATAGCATGTATGAATAGAAGAAAAGCAGAGTATTTTTGAAAAAATAGTTTATTAAGAGTAGTGATTATATTTGGTTTATACAAAATGAAAAATCGGATAAAGTCCCGTTAATAAAACTAAAGGAAAAATTCTTTGGGTGTACAATAAAATCGTGTGGGTAAACGAAAAGTTCAGGGTGTACAATAAATCGTGTTGGTGAACAAAAAAGTTCGCCAACACGATTATTTTTTTATAGAAAAAAGTGAAGCAAACCAGTAAACTATAAGTTGAGAGAAAATAGTAAAGAGGTGCTTCACATGGATAAGAATACCAGAAAATTATTGAAATTGGAAGAAGAATTTGAATTTCCAGAAAATTGGCTAACTCAAGACGTGCAACATCATATTAAATATCATATTATTCATGCCAGCTGGGAAAGAAAAATAGAAAAATGTCATCATTGTGGGCATAATCAGCTGATTCGTTATGGGAGTTATTTAAGAAAAATAAAATTATTACCTGTTTATGAAAATCCCACTAAATTACATTTAAAAATGAGACGTTATCAATGTACTTGTTGTCATAAAACGATGACCTGTGAAACACCTATTGTTAAAAAATATTGTCATATTGCTACAGCTGTCTATCAAAAAGCTTTGTCACTATTATCAAAATCTGTGACGAAAAAACATATTGCTCAAGAATTAGCTGTGTCTGACGCTTCCGTTCACCGTGTAATGCAACAGGCAGTGATCAGTTGTAAACAAACTTATAGCTATTTACCTAAAGTACTGTGTATTGATGAGTTTAAAGCTTTAAAAACAAGTTATTCAAA
>NZ_SPPB01000120.1 GCF_004570605.1 Granulicatella sp. WM01
AATTGCTAGATTTTAACATTCAACATTTAGGAGATGAAGCTAGACTTTATATTCAACAATATAGACCAGGTTATGGAGAAACTGATTATTGTTATGAAATCACATTTTTCAGATGTTATAAAGTAGCCTACGATACGGATGCGGGATGGATGGCTTTGAGAGGGATGCCGTATGGACCGCCAAAAGAAGTTATTTCTAGACAATATAATATAAAAGATGCTACCAGCTTTGGCATGTTATTAGGCTACGCTGCACAAGATATAAAGGTATCTGAATACAATTATTTCTTGAATAGCTACCATATTGTCGTGGCAAACATGACGATTGATATCATTTGTCAAGATATTGACATTAAACTTGTTCCAATTGCAGAACAAAATTTTTTCTGGAAACATATACAGAGTAAGCGAGTAAAATTTGAGAATTGGAAACCAATAATAGAAGAGTAAAAGATATTTATATTAAACTTGGTGGTAGTAAGAAAATGTGTATAGGACTAGGTGTTATATCTAGTCCTATATTAAAAGATTTTATTGATGTATTGTGTTATTAGATAGTCCTACTATTCTATATTAAAAGGAATAATTGTCATGAAATATCTAAACTTTATTATGTGTGCATAGAATTATTTTTCTGTAGTTGTTATAAGAGAGTTCTCTATAAACATTATCCAAAGTATCAACTGGTGCAGTAACTTTAACGTTATCAGAGTCAATTGCCGTAGGTACTATCGTTGGATCAATCAGTGGGGCTGCAGGAGGGTTTTCTTATGAAATAGTATCAGGTACCTTAGAAGGTAAACCGTCAGAAGAAGTTCTAGGTAATGCTTTGTCTGGTGCAGTAAGAGGAACGGTTACAGGAGGTATTGGTGGGGCATTTTCGCCAATTATTAACCAAGTAACGAGTGCAATTAGCAATCCCATTTCTAAATACGTTGTAGAAACTGTAGCAGAAACAGGTGTAGATGTTCTCAAAGGCGTTGTGCTAGGGAATGAGATTACTCCAGAGAGTGTAGTGTTTAATCTTGGCATTAATGCGGGATTAAACGCTGTTGTAGGGAAGATTAATCAAAGCAAAGCTAATCCAAATGATGATATACTAACGAACAATCCAGCTGAAAAATATACGAAAAAACTAATGGATT
>NZ_SPPB01000121.1 GCF_004570605.1 Granulicatella sp. WM01
TTTCACAGGTCATCGTTTTATGACAACAAGTACATTGATAACGTCTCATTTTTAAATGTAATTTAGTGGGATTTTCATAAATAGGTAATAATTTTATTTTTCTTAAATAACTCCCATAACGAATCAGTTGATTATGCCCACAATGATGACATTTTTCTATTTCTCTTTCCCAGCTGGCATGAATAATATGATATTTAATATGATGTTGTACGTCTTGAGTTAGCCAATTTTCTGGAAATTCACATTCTTCTTCCAATTTCAATAATTTTCTGGTATTCTTATCCATGTGAAGCACCTCTTTACTATTTTGTCTCAACTTATAGTTTACTGGTTTGCTTCACTTTTTTCTATAAAAAAATAATCGTGTTGGCGAACCTTTTTGTTCACCAACACGATTTATTGTACACCCTTTTAAAAATGTGATGTGCTTTTTTTATTATATTGTCAACAATCTGGCCTCATCAACCCTATTTGACATAGAACCTTAAAATTTATATATAAAAAATCCATCTTATAATTAAATGATTAAACAAAATAAAAGAAAACTATCATGACCTATGATTCTAGCATATACCAATTACTATCAATTGAAGATAAAAATATTATATTTAATGGTAATTTAATACAACGTGGCATCGTTTAAAAGCAATGATAATACTTGGACTGTACCACGTTAAGTTGTTTGAAATATAGAGACGTATAGCATGTTTTTAAGATTAATTTATTTGTGATATGTAGAATAATATGTTCTGCATAATGAATTTACAAAAATAATTAAATTTATGCTCGAATTGTAAAGCCAAGTGCAACAGTACATGAAAAATACTAAAGTCACAGTCTATGTCTGTGTGCGACATAGTTGTTTTGTAATGGAATAGGTGTAACGGTCAAGGTATTAGCGTAGCGAGCCTTTACGGTTACACCTATTCTGTTATAGTTTATGTCGTTGCACACAAACGATTAAACATAGTATGAGGTGTATCATAGTCTAGTATACGTCTAGGTCTATTATTTAACGCATTTTGTATAGTTGTTATCATTTGAATAGGTACTAAATTAAATGATTTTCCCTTTGGTAAAAATTCTCGAATTAAACCATTGTGATTTTCATTAGTCCCTCGT
>NZ_SPPB01000122.1 GCF_004570605.1 Granulicatella sp. WM01
ACAATTGCTCCTGCATTCTTGAGTTTAGTATATAAATAAAAGCCTTGCCTATCCTTATTTTCTAGTAGTGTAGGGTATTCTTTAGCGTAAATTCGACCTAATTCTGTAATAATATCATCTTGCGTCTTAGTTTTGCCTAGCTTTCCCTTTATCGTAATGTTTATATCTAATTCAGATGCCAAAACAGTAATTTCTTTTCCTTTGGGATTGTTGCTCATGTTCCAACTGTTTAGTATAGGAAGATATAGTTGTTCCGCAATAGGCAAGAGCATTACCTTATCATGATAATGGTCTTTGATAATTTCTTTAGATTTTTCGTAAGTTTCGACATCTTCACGCAACATAAAGATATGGTATGGAATATTTTCTGTGCCTAATTTTTCATGAAACTCTGTTTTATTCTCCTTAAATAGCCCACTTATCTCGTCCTCTCCCTTGTATTTACCTAAATCCGTTAATTCTGCCGTTGTTGTGATATGAGGTAAGGTATATCCTAATACATCTGGAGCAAATCTCCCACTAGGAGCATACGTATGTTGCAGTGGTATTTGACTACTCGTTGTCTGTTCTGTTGACGAAGAGGATACCGTACTTTCTGTTAGTATCGGGTTTTCTTGTTTTATTGGTGTACATGCACACAATACTCCTAACATCACACCAATTGTTATCATCTCTTTTTTATCTACCATGACATGCCCTCCTTAATCGTTTAGTTATGTTCATAAGATAGCATTCCAATCAAAACTATAGCATAATCTGCTTTAGTATACTTATGTACATAGAGGTGGTTTTCTTTTGTTATTTTTACAATGATTAAGATAATCTTCCCATTGTTTCATTATATCATTAATACGTTTTTCTGCTTTATCCAAAATATAACCAAAATCATAAAAACACATTAATGCATCTTCATAAATAAATCGTTCCAGATTAACGCAAAATTTAAATTGATATTCTGATAATTCGGGTAACGAGATCACACAATCTATACTAGCAGAATATTTAACTTTTTCACCCTGTTCAATAATGCTCATACCTATTTCATTGTCGTTTAAACCACTTAAAAAATAATCACTTATAAACTCTATGAACATATTATTTATTTCTTCCATTTG
>NZ_SPPB01000123.1 GCF_004570605.1 Granulicatella sp. WM01
AATTCCCACCGGGAACAACAGTAACAGTGGAAAAAGACGGTACAGCAACAATTACATATCCAGACGGAAGTAAAGATGTTATTCCAGGCACAGATTTAGTGAAACCATTAAATCCAACAGACGCAGACAGAATAACACCAACAGTACCAGAAAAAACACCAGTAAAAGATGTCACAAACTTAACTGATGAAGAAAGAAAAGCTGTCGAAGATAAAATTAAAGAAGTCAACAAAGACAAATTCCCACCGGGAACAACAGTAACAGTGGAAAAAGATGGTACAGCAACCATTACATATCCAGACGGAAGTAAAGATGTTATTCCAGGCACAGATTTAGTGAAACCATTAAATCCAACAGATGCAGATAGAATAACACCAACAGTACCAGAAAAAACACCAGTAAAAGATGTCACAAACTTAACTGATGAAGAAAGAAAAGCTGTAGAAGATAAAATTAAAGAAGTCAACAAAGACAAATTCCCACCAGGAACAACAGTAACAGTGGAAAAAGACGGTACAGCAACAATTATATATCCAGACGGAAGTAAAGATGTTATTCCAGGTACAGATTTAGTCTTTGAGAAAGTAAATGGTGCTAGAGGTTTATTACCATATACTGGAACAGAGAGTAATTTAGAAGTAACAGCTCTAGGTGCAATGAGTTTGGCAGCAGCTCTAGTTCTGATTGCTCGTAAGAAAAAAGAAGAATAATATGTTTAAACAGTGAGAGATTACGCTTGCGAAATATTCTCTTAAGTGGATAAGTTATAGAAAAAGGATAAAGTTTATTGATAACTTTATCCTTTTCTTTTGGCTCTTCGTCAAATTATGTTGGTAAGTAAAAATTCCAGCAAATATTAAGTTGTTTTTTCTTAATAGGGCTAATTGTTTCTTTTCGAATCGGTATGCAGTTGTCAAGGTTTATAGCGTGAGCGTGCCTTGACAATAAGCATACTGATTTGATAGACTTTTCAGCCCATATTAAGATGGTTTAAATAATTTTTCTTGCACTAAAAATACTCGAGTTCGTAAATATGTAAAATATTTAAAC
>NZ_SPPB01000124.1 GCF_004570605.1 Granulicatella sp. WM01
CAGGTAATAATTTTATTTTTCTTAAATAACTCCCATAACGAATCAGCTGATTATGCCCACAATGATGACATTTTTCTATTTTTCTTTCCCAGCTGGCATGAATAATATGATATTTAATATGATGTTGTACGTCTTGAGTTAACCAATTTTCTGGAAATTCAAATTCTTCTTCCAATTTCAATAATTTTCTGGTATTCTTATCCATGTGAAGCACCTCTTTACTATTTTGTCTCAACTTATAGTTTACTGGTTTGCTTCACTTTTTTCTATAAAAAAATAATCGTGTTGGCGAACTTTTTTGTTCACCAACACGATTTATTGTACACCCTTTAAAATAAGCACAGAAAAAGCACATAGCTAAAAGATTTTAGAATCATAAAGCTATGTGCTTTCCTTTTATACTATTCGATGTTTTAGACATATTATAGTTTGTCAAGCTTATTTGGCTTTCTTTGGTTTCTTTTCGGGCAGTTCCGCATCTATGCCGCCTAATAATTATACAATCAAATCGGTATCTTCAAATTTGTCGAATACGTGCATCAGCGTCTTTGAACTTTCATAAGGATAACAAAGTTCTGAGTCTGCAAGAAGTCTATCTGATGTAGGAGTTCTCTTCAGAAACAGTTTATTATTGCAAATATCACCTATCAGCTTGCCGTTAAAATATACAAGGTATCCGCCCATCATAGATTTTATGACAATATCGCCGAATTCAGAAAAAATATCGCAAACATATTCATTAAATTCATTCACTTTGATTGTCTCCCATCAAATACAAATTTATCAAACACTATTTTCACAAAAGCCTCCCACCAAGATGATGGAAGGCTTTAAAGAATGGTTCTATGTCAAATAGGGTTGATGAGGCTGTTATGCACTTAAGTGCATAACAGTCTCAGACTGTTGACAAATATAACTGTCAGCGGTCTTTTTTCGTATAACATTTATTTTATACATTTTTCCTCACTAACTGTTATAATATACATATATAAATTGAAAGGATACACCTACTATGTTCTATCAAGAT
>NZ_SPPB01000125.1 GCF_004570605.1 Granulicatella sp. WM01
TCCCAAAATGATAAACTAGAGATATGAAAAGGATAGAATTAACAGTGAATGAAATAAAAAAATATAACGTCATCAAAGCCGTTCATCATGGCAAAAAAACAAAACAACGTGCCTGTGTTGAATTAACATTATCATTAAGACAAATTAACCGACTACTTAACAATTATGTTCAATTTGGTAAGTCAGCTTTTTCTCATAAAAATAAAAAACGCTCTCCAAAGCATAGTCTACCTGAATCTACTAAAACTTTTATTGTAGAATTATACCAATCATTTACCAATTTAAAACCTAATGTTGTTCATTTTACTGAAATTTTAAAACAAGAACATGGCATCAATTTAACAGATACAACTGTTCGTACCATTCTCTATAACCATGGGATGATTTCTCCCAAAACACATCGTAAAACAGTAAAACGACTAAAACAACAGAAAAAAGTAGCACAACAAGTGAGACATGAATTGTCTATAAACTTACCCCGTTCTTGTGAGTTTCTAGCAGATAGTGACACTATCCATCCTAGTCGTCCGAGAAAAAAATATTGTGGCGAACTGATACAAATGGACGCTAGCCAATTCAGATGGTTTGGTCAAACTGTCTCTCATCTTCATGTTGCCATTGATGATGCTTCTGGTAATATTGTTGGTGCCTATTTTGCCCCACAAGAAACGCTGAAAGGCTATTATCAGGTGTTACATCAGATATTAACCAATTATGGTATTCCTGCTGCTTTTTTAACGGATAGACGAACGGTATTTGATTATCAAAGGAAAGGGACTCAACAGCTTCAAGACGATACGATGACACAGTTTGGTTTTGCTTGTTTTCAGTTAGGTATTAGCCTTAAAACAACATCTATTCCACAGGGGAAAGGACGTGTGGAACGTTTAAACAATACCTTACAATCCCGATTACCTGTTGATTTGG
>NZ_SPPB01000126.1 GCF_004570605.1 Granulicatella sp. WM01
TACTAGCAGAATATTTAACTTTTTCACCCTGTTCAATAATGCTCATACCTATTTCATTGTCGTTTAAACCACTTAAAAAATAATCACTTATAAACTCTATGAACATATTATTTATTTCTTCCATTTGGCAATTTGGGTATGTATTTAATAATAGTCTTCTAATATCCTCTTCCCAAATAAAATCTATTTTTTCAGGTATAAAAATAGAACAATCACGGTCGCCCCAACTGACATATAATTCAACTTCTATTGTTTTCATCTTCTTGTTCTCCTGTATATTGTCTCGAACAATTCCCCATAAAATTGATGAAAGATATATAATCATCTCCCCATAAAATTGATGAAAGATATATACTCATCAAAATTACTTAATAAACGTTCTTCAGTAAGTAAGAGTTCCATCATAACAGAAAACTTAAATTGGTAATCAGGCAACTCAGGTAATATAACCATACAATATAGATTAAAAAAGTATTTGTAGTTTTCATCTTCTGGAGTAATGCCCATACTTATTTTATTATTGTTATTTAATTTTCCAGAAAAATAAATATCACTTATGGCTTCTTTAAACATATCATTTATTTCTTCTATTTGGGAGTTAGGGTATGCATTTAATAATATTTTTTTAGTATCCTCATCCCAAACGAAATCTATTTTCTCAGAAATAAAAATAAAATAGTCACAGTCATCACAATCAACATATGCTTCAACTTCTATTGTTTTCATATTTTTCTCCTTTATGTCTTTATGTTGTTTTGATTAGATTATTTTTAATTTAGGTGGTTCTTTATTTTTCATTTTATTTGAATTTTTGTTATTTAGTGTTGTTTCCATTGTATCCTTGACCTGTAAAAATAAG
>NZ_SPPB01000127.1 GCF_004570605.1 Granulicatella sp. WM01
CCGGTTTAATTCACGAGTTAAAGCTTGAACCAAATGAAATTTATCTATATGTATAGCCGCATTTGGGAAATATGTCTTTATAAAAGCTATATATGGGAAAGACATGTCAATGGTAATCGTTTTAACCTGTTGTCTAGCCTTTAATGTATATCTATCAAAATGTTGACATAGAAATTGTTTCTTACGCTCATCTAATACATCCACCAAGCGATGGGTTACGGCATCACAATAAATAAAATTCATTTTTTTTATCTCGATCAGTTACACCTTTAAACTCATCAAAGCACAAATGCTGTGGTAATTCAGATGACACATTAGGCACTATCTGTCTAGCAACATCTTTTACAATACGACGAACAGAATGAACAGACATGTTCGAGTAACGCGAAATCATTTTAGTAGATAACGTTGTATCAAGTTGACTAATCACCCATTGTTTTAAACGATTAGAAATAAACGAGTGTTGATTAACCACTGGCGATTGATCTGTAAATGATGAACAACAGTTACGACAGTAAAAACGTTGTTTTGATAGATTAAGACAGGCTTTTAAACCAGAAATAGGGACTAGACTTAAACGTGATGAGCGTGTACCGTTTTTAACAATAGAATGATTATGGTTTGTCATGTGACAACAAGGACACTCGTTTGGAGAATAAGTCAATTTCCCATAAAACAACAAGGCTTTTTGAGTGTCTTTTAAGTAAATTTCATCAACTTTGTCTAAAAAAGTGATATGTGTGTCTTTTAATTGTAGTAAAATTTGTGTATAATATGACATGTAGATAACCTCTTTCTTTTGATTAGGTACTTATAGAATACTGGTTATCTACTTTTTTGTACACTTTTTT
>NZ_SPPB01000128.1 GCF_004570605.1 Granulicatella sp. WM01
AAGTAGACACAGCTAAAACAGACGGTACTACTGCAATCAATGCGATTAACCCAAGTGCAGACGCTAAAACAACTGCTAAGAACGCTATTGAAGATGCAGCAACTGCTAAGAAAGCAGCCATCGATGCACGTAATGAATTAACGCAAGAAGAAAAAGATGCTGCTAAGAAAGACGTTGATGCCAAAGCTACAGAAGCAAAAGCAAATGTTGATAATGCAACAACAAATGCAGAAGTAGACACAGCTAAAACAGACGGTACTACTGCAATCAATGCGATTAACCCAAGTGCAGACGCTAAAACAACTGCTAAGAACGCTATTGAAGATGCAGCAACTGCTAAGAAAGCAGCCATCGATGCACGTAATGAATTAACGCAAGAAGAAAAAGATGCTGCTAAGAAAGAAGTTGACGATAAGGCTAAGGAAGCAAAAGTAAATGTTGATAGTGCGACAACAAATGCAGCAGTAGACACAGCTAAAACAAATGGTACTACTGCTATTAACGAAGTTAATCCAAATGCAGACGCTAAAACAACTGCTAAGAACGCTATTGAAGATGCAGCAACTGCTAAGAAAGCAGCCATCGATGCACGTAATGAATTGACAGCAGAAGAAAAAGACGCTGCTAAAAAAGATGTTGATGCTAAAGCTAAAGAAGCAAAAGCAAATGTTGATAATGCAACAACAAATGCAGAAGTAGACACAGCTAAAACAGACGGTACTACTGCAATCAATGCGATTAACCCAAGTGCAGACGCTAAAACAACTGCTAAGAACGCTATTGAAGATGCAGCAACTGCTAAGAAAGCAGCCATCGATGC
>NZ_SPPB01000129.1 GCF_004570605.1 Granulicatella sp. WM01
TGGATAGTGTCACTATCTGCTAGAAACTCACAAGAACGGGGTAAGTTTATAGACAATTCATGTCTCACCTGTTGTGCTACTTTTTTCTGTTGTTTTAGTCGTTTTACTGTTTTACGATGTGTTTTGGGAGAAATCATCCCATGGTTATAGAGAATGGTACGAACAGTTGTATCTGTTAATTTGATGCCATGTTCTTGTTTTAAAATTTCAGTAAAATGAACAACATTAGGTTTTAAATTGGTAAATGATTGGTATAGTTCTACAATAAAAGTTTTAGTAGATTCAGGTAGACTATGCTTTGGCGAGCGTTTTTTATTTTTATGAGAAAAAGCTGACTTACCCAATTGAACATAATTGTTAAGTAGTCGGTTAATTTGTCTTAATGATAAAGTTAATTCAACACAGGCACGTTGTTTTGTTTTTTTGCCATGATGAACGGCTTTGATGACGTTATATTTTTTTATTTCATTCACTGTTAATTCTATCCTTTTCATATCTCTAGTTTATCATTTTGGGACATTTTGTCATTCGATTACTTTAAGACATTATCACATTCGATTGAAATTGTCGTTCCAAATCAACAGGTAATCGGGATTGTAAGGTATTGTTTAAACGTTCCACACGTCCTTTCCCCTGTGGAATAGATGTTGTTTTAAGGCTAATACCTAACTGAAAACAAGCAAAACCAAACT
>NZ_SPPB01000012.1 GCF_004570605.1 Granulicatella sp. WM01
TAAAATATTCAAGAAAGCAACGCTTAAACGTACGTTATGTTGTTATGGATATGAATGCACATTATGGTAGTTGGATAAAACAGGTGTTTCCGAATGCAGAAATTGTTACAGATAGATTTCACATTGTCCAACATATCAATCGAACATTTAATCAGTTAAGATGTCAGATTATGAAAAAATATCTTAATCAATCAGATAGTACCCAACAAAAGATGGGTAGACGAATGAAGAGATATGGACGATTATTGATGAAGTATGAAGAAGATTTGGATGATAAAAAGTACGTGTATCATTATCTGTTTAAGACAGAGCTGACGGAAACGATGATTGTTAACGAGATATTATTATATGATGAAGAATTAAAAGAAGCGTATGAATATACAAGAGAGTTATTAACATATTACAGACAACGAAATTATACAGAATTTTATAATCTTATAAAAGAAGGCACTAAAGCCAATAGAAAATTATTTAGACAAAAGTTTAATATTTTTATAAAGTATGCAAAGTCAATAAAAATAGCGTTTCAAGTTGAGTATTCTAACGGTGTTATTGAGGGGATAAATCGAAAAATAAAATTATTAAATCGCATGAGTTATGGGTTTAAATATTTTACATATTTACGAACTCGAGTATTTTTAGTGCAAGAAAAATTATTTAAACAATCTTAATATGGGCTGAAAAGTCTATCAAATCAGTATGCTTATTGTCAAGGCACGCTCACGCTATAAACCTTGACAATAAGCATACCGATTCGAAAAGCAACAATTAGCCCTATTAAGAAAAAACAACTTAATATTTGCTGGAATTTTTACTTACCAACATCATTTGACGAAGAGCCTAAAAATGATAAATAGTGTTCCTCATAGTCATCATTTTTAACATTATTAATAAATGCCATAGATAATATTCTTTATAAAACAAGTCAAGGATTGAATTTTCTGAAAATAATGGGCTAAATAAAAGTACTATTCTATTATAAGAAAATAAGGTATAATAAACTGGTCGGGCGACCTTCAATCGCTTTAGAATGAACGAAATGATGGTGATAATATGACAAAAGATAACAGTAAAATAAGAGTAGTTATTGGAATGAGTGGTGGAGTAGATTCCTCAGTTGCCGCTTTATTATTAAAACAACAAGGATATGATGTTATCGGTATTTTTATGAAAAATTGGGATGATACAGATGAAAATGGCATTTGTACAGCGACAGAAGATTATAAAGATGTAGAAGCTGTTGCTCAACAAATTGGTATTCCGTATTATTCTGTTAATTTTGAAAAAGAATATTGGGACAATGTTTTTTCTTATTTTTTAGATGAATATAAAAAAAATCGTACACCAAATCCTGATGTGATGTGTAATAAAGAAATTAAATTTAAAGCATTTTTGGATTATGCAAAAGATTTAGGTGCAGATTATATTGCAATGGGACATTACGCTCGAATTGAAATTGATGAATATGGAGTTAGTCACTTATTAAAAGGAATAGATAATAATAAAGATCAAACTTACTTTTTAAGTCAACTATCGCAAGAACAGTTACAAAAAGCAATGTTTCCATTGGGGCATTTACCTAAACAAGAAGTTAGACAGATTGCAAAAGAAACTAAATTAGTTACAGCAACTAAAAAAGACTCAACAGGTGTTTGCTTTATTGGTGAACGTCATTTTAATACGTTTTTATCACAATATTTACCGGCAAAATCAGGGGAAATGAAAACATTAGACGGAGAATTCATTGGGAATCATAATGGATTAATGTATTATACAATCGGACAGCGACAAGGATTAGGTATTGGAGGTGTCAAAGGACATTCAGTCCATGAACCTTGGTTTGTTGTTGGGAAAGATTTGCAAACTAATACACTTTATGTTGGACAAGGGTATCATCATCATTATCTTTACTCTGATTATTTGATCGCTAGTCAAATGCATTTTACAACTCATGAGGACAAACCAAGTATATTTGAATGTATGGCTAAATTTAGATACAGACAAGAAGACATTCCTGTTACTGTATACTTGAATCCTCAAGAAGCTACAGCAAAAATTGTATTTAAAGAACCTGTTAGAGCCATTACACCAGGACAAGCTGTTGTTTTATATTTGGGAGATGAATGTTTAGGTGGTGGCATTATTGATGCAGCTTATTCTAATGATGACGGACAACGGCAATATAGTTAAAAAATGTTGATTAAAGAAAGGTATAAATCGTCAAAAATACTGATTTATACCTTTTTGTTATGCTAAAAATAAATCTTTGAATATAAGTAGTAGGCAAGTCTAGCTAAGGGTATTAATGAATTATTTGAAATATATTTTGATGAAGTGCTATATTTGGTTTAATTTAATATTAAAAATTTCTGCAGGTTATTTCTTGGCAATTATAAACAAATAGACATTCTTTTTTATTTGCACGAACTAAATAGTTATTTGACGTATATTATATATGAGGTGAAAACATGTTAATTAAAGATATACATAAAGATGCTAAACCTAGAGAACGTTTATTAAAATATGGTGCAGATTATTTATCAGAGCATGAATTATTGGCTATTTTAGTAAGAACAGGTGGATGTAAAAATAATAGTGCTTTAGATTTAGCAAATGCTATATTACAAAAATTTGAAAATTTATATAATTTAACTCAAGTCACTCCACAAGAATTGATGACAATAAATGGCATTGGTCAAGCAAAAGCAATTGAACTTGTTGCTACAATAGAGCTTGGAAAAAGAATGATGTTAACTAAACAAGAAAAGCATGGTCAAATCACATCTAGCCAAATCGCAGGAAAAATATTTATGCATGAATTACAGTTTTTACATCAAGAACATGTATTAGTTGTTTATTTAAACACTAAAAATGAATTGATAAAAAAGAAAACAATATTTATAGGTTCTGCAAATAAATCTGTAGCTGAACCAAGAGATATTTTTAGAGAAGCTATAAAACTTGGATCAGTAAAATTGATTATTGGACATAATCATCCTAGTGGAAATCCAAAACCGAGTAAAGAAGATATTTTATTTACTAAGCGTATGATTGAAGCTGGAGAACTTATTGGAATAGATGTATTAGATCATTTTATTGTCGGTGATAAAACGTATATTAGTTTAAAAGAATTATCACTTATATAGGAAAATATATCGTTCGTTTGATATAAATTTTGGCTGTTTTATACGAAACAGAAACAATGCACTAAAAAATGAGAATAATGTTCGTGTTTTCTATGAATGTGATTCGCTTTCACAAATATGATGCGTTTACAAAATAGAGTATAATATAGAAAAACGAAAGAATGGATTAAAAAATACTTGATTTTACGTATTTATATGCTATACTTTAGATTGTCCGAAAGGAATGAATACTGAGGAGGATTTCTAATATGTCAAAACGTAAAGTTTTAGGGTTATCATTAGCAGCAGTTGTATTATTAGCAGCTTGTGGCAATAATAATTCATCTACAAAAACAGAAACAACAGGAGCAAGTTCAGCAAAAGAATCTAAGAAGTTTTCTGTCTTAATGATGACAGATGGTGGTGGAGTAGATGATAAATCATTTAACCAAAGTGCTTGGGAAGGTTTACAAGCATGGGGTAAAGAAACAGGACGTTCTAAAGGTGTGAAAGGATATAATTATATTCAACCATCTGGAGAAAGAGAGTATGAAACGTCTATTTCTGCTGCAGTAGATGCAAACTATGATTTAATTTTTGGAGTTGGATACCAATGGGAAGAAGCATTAAATAAAGGTGCAGCAACACATACAGATTCTAAATTTGTGCTAATTGATTCAGTTTTAGATAAAAAATTAGAAAATGGAGCATCTATTTTATTTGCTGAACATGAAGCAGCATTCTTAGCTGGTGTTGCAGCAGCAAAAGCAACAAAAACAAATCATATTGGATATATTGGTGGTGTACAATCTGAAACATTAATTCGTTTTGAATCAGGTTTTGTTGCAGGAGCAAAATCAGTAAATAAGGATATTAAAATTGATAGAGAATACGTTGGATCTTTCTCTGATTCTGCAAAAGGAAAAATTTTAGCAAACACAATGTACACAAGTGGTGCTGATATTATTTATGCCGCTGCTGGTGGTGCAGGTTTAGGTGTATTCTCATCAGCAACTGATTCAATGGCATCTAATCCTTCAAAAGAATTATGGGTTATTGGTGTGGATAAAGATCAACATACAGACGGTGCTTATAAAACATCTTCAGGTGAAGAAAAATCTGTTACTTTAACATCAACATTGAAAAAAGTAGGCGATGCAATTTCTCAATTTGCTAAAGATACAGAAGCTAATGGATTCAAAGCAGGAATTAAACGTTACACATTGAAAGATGGTGCTGTTGATTTAACAGATGGTCAATTATCTGATGAAATCAAAACAGAATTGAAAAAAGTTAAAGAAAAAATTATTGATGGCTCAATCAAAGTACCTAGTACATATTCTGAATTAGATACATATTTAGCACAATAATCATAAAAAAACATACTATTAAAAACCACTCAAAAACAATGGGTGGTTTTTGTAAAATTATTGTAAAATAATAGCGTAATGGTTAGAATTTTTATATAATAGACTTGGAACTTTTACAATAAAAAGTTTGAATAGAGTAGAAAGGAACTCAAGTTAATGTCTGAATCAAATTATGTTATTGAAATGAAGAACATTACAAAAAAATTTGGTGATTTTACAGCAAATAATAATATTAATTTGCAAGTAAAAAAAGGAGAAATCCATGCTTTATTAGGTGAAAATGGAGCTGGAAAATCAACATTAATGAATATGCTGTGTGGCTTGCTTCAGCCAACAAGTGGAGAAATTTTAATTAATGGAAATCCTGTGAAAATTACCTCACCGTCTGCTGCATCTAAGATGAAAATTGGAATGGTTCACCAACATTTTATGTTAGTCAAAAAATTTACTGTGACAGAAAATATTATTTTAGGTAGTGAACCTATTATAGCAGGAATTGTTAATCTTAAACATGCAAAAAAAGAAATTGAAAATTTATCAAAACAGTACAATTTGGATATTAATCCTGATGCTCTAATTAGTGATATTACTGTGGGAATGGAGCAACGTGTTGAAATTTTAAAAACATTGTATCGTGGAGCTGATATTTTAATTTTTGATGAACCAACAGCAGTATTAACACCACAAGAAATTGATGAACTAATAAAAATTATTAAAGGATTGGCAGCTGAAGGAAAATCTATTATTATCATTACACATAAATTAGATGAAATTCGTGCTGTAGCAGATAGATGTACTGTTATTCGTCGCGGAGAAGTTATTGATACAGTTGAGGTAGCAAATGTTCAATCACAAGAATTAGCAGATATGATGGTTGGACGCTCTGTATCTTTTAAAACAGAAAAAGCACCGGCGCAACCAAAAGAGCCAGTGTTAGAAATAAAAAATTTATGGGTTAATGAATCGCGTGGGCTACCTATTGTTAAAGGTGTTGATCTGACTATTCACGCTGGAGAAGTCCTTGGGATTGCTGGTGTAGACGGAAATGGACAAAGTGAGTTAATCCAAGCTATAGCAGGATTAGCAAAAGCAACAAATGGTTCGATTCACTTAAACGGAAAAGACATTACTAATCATTCTCCACGTTATATTACTAAATCTGGATTAGGGCATATTCCAGAGGATAGACATAAACATGGTTTAGTCTTAGACATGAGTGTTGAGGAAAATATTATTTTACAAACCTATTATAAAAAACCATTTAGTCGTATGGGATTTTTAGATGATAAAATCATTTCTAGTTATTCTTTACATTTGATTAATGAATTTGACGTACGTACGCCACATGAAAAAGTGAAAGTATCTGCTTTATCTGGTGGAAATCAACAAAAAGCTATTATTGCACGAGAAGTTGACAGAAATCCGGAATTATTAATTGCAGCTCAACCAACACGTGGTCTAGATGTTGGTGCCATTGAATTTATTCATAAACGTCTAATTGATCAACGTACTCATGGCAAAGCGGTTTTATTAATGAGTTTTGAATTGGATGAAATTATGAATGTTGCAGATAGAATTGCGGTTATGCATGACGGAAAAATTGTAGGTATTGTTAAACCAGAAGAAACAAATGAGAGAGAATTAGGTTTATTAATGGCAGGCGTTAAGCATGATAAAAGTAATGTTACTGTAGGAGGGTCTAATGTATAAACAGAAAAATTTTCAAAATATTTTAGTGCCAATTTTATCAGTATTTCTTGGTTTAGCCATTGGTGCAATTATTATTGCAGCCATTGGTGCTGATCCATTTGAGGCATATCAATCTTTACTTAATGGGGCTTTAGGAACTCCTTATGGAATAGGTCAGACATTACGTGCGATGACACCACTTATTTTTACTGCTCTAGGATTTTCAGTAGCATTTAAAGCAGGTTTTTTCAATATAGGATTACCCGGACAAGCTTTAATCGGTTGGTTATCATCTGTTTGGACAGCTTTAGCATTTCCTAATTTACCTCAATTTATTTTATTGCCACTATGTATTTTTGTTGGTGCATTAGCAGGTGCAATTTGGGCTGGTATAGCAGGGATTTTAAAAGCTTATTTCAATTCTAGCGAAGTTATCGTTACTATTATGTTAAATTATGTTATTTTATATGTTAGTGATTTTCTCATTAGAAATGTTTTAACAAATCCGTCTGCAGATAAAACTGCAAAAATTCCAGATGCCGCTAGCTTAAAAATTCCATTTTTAACTGAAATGACTAAAAATTCTAGTATCCATGCCGGAATTTTTCTTGCTTTACTAGCTGCAATTATTATTCATATTATGTTAAAACGTACAACAATGGGATTAGAATTACGTGCTGTAGGACAAAATCCATTTGCAGCTGAATATGCTGGAATGAATGCAAAAAAGAATATTATTCGTTCAATGTTTATTAGTGGAATTTTAGCTGGTTTAGCTGGAGTTATGGAAGGATTAGGACAATTCCAAAATATTTATTCTCAAAATGGTATTTCTTTAGCTATTGGATTTACTGGAATGGCAGTATCTCTTTTAGCGTTAAATCATCCTTTAGGTATTATTTTGTCTGCGTTTTTATACGGTATTTTTGAGGCAGGAAGTATTAAAATGTCACAAGCAACTGATTTGCCACCAGAATTAGTACGTGTTATTACGTCAACTATTATTTTCTTTGTTGGTGCAAATTATATTATTCGCTTCGTTATTGAAAAAGTTAAATTTGCTAAAAAGGAGGCACAGTAAATCAATGGATACTATAAAACTGTTTACATTAATTGTAACGTCAACATTATTATATGCCGCTCCTCTAATTATGACTGCCCTAGGAGGTACGTTTTCAGAACGAAGTGGTATTGTTAATGTTGGATTAGAAGGAATTATGTGCGTTGGTGCTTTTGCCTCTGTTGTATTCAATTTAGAAATGGCTGAATCATTCGGTCCAGCTACGCCATGGATAGGATTAGTTGTGGGTGGAGTAGCAGGTATTATATTTGCCTTAATTCATGCTATTGCAACCATTAATTTAAGAGCTGATCATGTTATTTCTGGTACAGTATTGAATTTGATTGCTCCAGCATTAACAGTCTTATTAACACGTGTATTATATGATGGGAAAGGCCAAACAGATATTATTAAAGAATCATTTGGATTATTTACATTTCCATTTTTAAGTGAGATACCAGTTATTGGACCTATTTTCTTTAAAGAAACACATATTGTGTCGTACTTGACCATTATAGTAGCTATTTTATCATGGTTTTTAATTTATAAAACACGTTTTGGATTAAGATTACGCTCAGTAGGAGAGCATCCACAAGCTGCTGATACATTAGGAATTAGTGTGACAAAATTACGTTATAGTGGTGTTTTGATTTCTGGATTTTTAGCTGGAATTGGTGGAGCAATTGTTTCACAGTCTATTTCAAGAAACTTTTCTGTATCAACGATTGCAGGACAAGGATTTATGGCAATGGCTGCTATGATATTTGGAAAATGGAATCCAGTAGGTGCTATGCTATCAGCTTTATTCTTTGGTTTGGCTCAAAGTTTAGCATTAATTAGTACAGCGGTACCCGGAATCAAAGATATTCCGTCTATTTACTTACAAATTGCGCCATATATCATTACAATTGTAGTATTAGTAGTCTTTATGGGTAAAGCAGAAGCTCCAGCAGCTGGTGGTAAAAATTATATTAAATCAAAATAAACAAGAAAGCACACATCGTGCTTTTTTGTTTGCCTAAATTATGATAATATAGTATTAACTTAGATAGAAAGTAGGTAGCACGAAGCTTGAATACTATTACAGGAAAAGAAAATATTAAACTTCAAGATATTCCAGAAGCAAAAATTAATGTTAAAGATGATAAAGTGTTTATTGATAAACGTGAATATGAATTAGTGATTGATTATAGAAATGCTTTTCAAGTTGATGCTTTTCAAGATAGATATACAAAACTTTTACAAAAATATCATTACATTGTAGGGGATTGGGGCCATGAACAACTCCGTTTAAAAGGTTTTTATCAAGAAAAGACTAAAAATGTTGATCCATTAACTAAAATTAATACATTGGAAGATTATTTAAAAGAATATTGTGCATTTGGATGTGCTTATTTTGTGCTGAAATCTGTAGAAGAACCTTTACCGTTCAAAGAAGACAAAGTTAAATATCAGAAAAACCAGCAGTCACGTCGAAAATCATCTTATAAACCCAAACAAGCTGTAAAACCTAAGCATAAAAAACATGATTTTGTGATTAGAAAAGGGCAAGATAGATGAGGAGATATAAAGGCTATTTAATTGATTTAGATGGTACATTGTATATTGGAAAAAAACGTCTATATGAAGCTGAACAGTTTATCAATACATTATTGAAGAAAGATATTCCATTTTTATGTGTCACCAATAATTCAACACGTTCTCCAAATCGTATAGCATTATTTTTAAAAGAAAAATTTAATATAATAATTGATGAATCATTTATTTATACAAGTGGATTAGCCAGTATAGATTATTTGAAAAAACAAACTATTGAACGCATTATGGTTATTGGGGAAGATGATTTGAAACAACAGATTGTAGAGGCAGGTTTTATATTAGATAATTGCTCTCCACAAATGGTTATACAAGGATTAGACAGAGCATGTTATTATAATCAGATAAAAGAAGCGTGTTTTGCTATACAACAAGGTGCAACGTATGTATTAACTAATAGTGATGAACAATATCCAACTGAAAAAGGATTTATCCCAGGTGCTGGTGCTATTGCAAAAATAATTATAGCCACAACTAAAATTACTCCGCTTTTAATTGGCAAACCATCATCTATTATAATGAATGGAGCTGTCAATAAGATTGGATTGGCTAAACAAGATTTACTTATGATTGGTGATAATTACAATACAGATATTTTAGCTGGAATAAACAATGGAATAGACACATTATTAACATTAACTGGAGTTACTCAACGTAAAGATTTGGCACGTGTTGATATTCAACCAACATATATTGTTAATCATTTAGGGGAATGGACAATATAGTGTCATGTTAAAAATAGTACTTTATAATTTAAGTATTTTGTTATAATGCTATTTGTTTGATAACTTTATATAATTTATATTATGTAAACTAAATATAAATTAAAAACTATATAACAAAAAAATAAATCGTGTTGGTCAGAATTACCAACACGATTTATTTTTACGCATTAAGATGATTTAACCATTGTTGTTCCTAATTCAAGTAATTGGATGGCTAAGTCTAAATTATCTCGAATTAAATCATAAACTGCATCTTCAGTTAATACATGGCAAGTTAAATCTTCGGGAAAATCTTCTTTTAAGGGCAAAACAAAGTCTGCATCGTATTCTGGACTACGATAATATGCCATTAATGATTTATAGTCTTTTTGTAATTGTTCAAGTTGATTAACAAGAGGATTAATTTGTTGTAAAACATCGTTATATTGATTTAAAATGGTTTCCATTTTTGCAATACGTACATAAGCATCCATTTTTACTCCCTCTTTTCTTTTAATGTATTATATCTATAAAATCTCATTCTAACAAAATATTTTATAAAATTTACTGTGGCAATAATGTTTTTAAAGCAGAAACTTTATCTAATCGCTCCCATGGTAAATTTAAATCACTGCGTCCAAAGTGACCGTATGCAGCAGTATCTTGATAAATTGGACGACGTAAGTCTAACATATTAATGATACCTGCAGGACGCAAGTCAAAATGTTTTTGGATAGCCTCTACTAATTTATCTTCACTTACTTTTCCAGTACCAAATGTATTTACTGAAATGGATACAGGTTTGGCAACTCCAATGGCGTAGGCTAATTGAATTTCAGCTTTATCGGCTAAACCTGCAGCAACAATATTTTTTGCTACATAACGTGCTGCATAGCTTGCTGAACGGTCAACTTTCGTAGCATCTTTTCCAGAAAAGGCACCACCACCGTGGCGAGCATAACCACCATAAGTATCTACTATAATTTTTCTACCGGTCAATCCAGTATCGCCTACAGGTCCACCAATTACAAAACGACCTGTTGGATTAATAAAATATTTTGTTTCTTTTCTTAACCATTCTTTTGGAATAACTGTGTCAATAACATGTGTTTTAATGTCTTGACGTATTTGTTCTTGAGAAACATCAGGGTGATGTTGGGTAGAAACAACAACTGTATCCACAAAAGCTGGATTTCCTTGTTCATCATAGGCAACGGTAACTTGAGTTTTTCCGTCTGGTCTTAAATAGGAAAGTGTCTGATTTTTTCTTACGTCTGTTAAACGTTTGGCTAGTTTATGTGCTAAATAAATTGGCATAGGTAAATAATCTGGTGTTTCATTATTTGCATACCCAAACATTAACCCTTGATCTCCTGCTCCGATAGCTTCAATTTCTTCATCACTCATTTTTCCTTCACGTGCTTCTAAAGCCTTATCTACTCCTAAGGCAATATCTGGAGATTGTTCATCAATAGCAGTTAAAACAGCAATAGCATTGCCGTCAAATCCATATTCTCCTCTATCGTATCCAATTGAAGATACTGTTTGTCTAACAATTTTTTGTATGTCTACATACGCACTTGTTGATATTTCACCAGCAACCAAAGCTAAACCAGTTGTTACAGTTGTTTCACAGGCAACACGTGCATTAGCATCTTGAGATAAAATAGAATCTAAAATAGCATCTGAAATTTGATCAGCAATTTTATCAGGATGTCCTTCAGTTACAGATTCTGATGTAAATAATGTATATTTTGTCATAGTAAAAAACTCCTTTTTATTGTAAATAGAATATGAAAAAACTATTCTGAAATTATCCAGAATAGCCACGCACTTATATTTAAACTATGATTATGACTCATCGTTCAAAGTAAACTTTGCTTAGACTTAGCACCTTCCACGACTTATGGGGTTGCCGGGCTTCTTTGGGTCTTTACCCTCCACCTACTCTAGATAAGATTTATTTAACTGTAAGTATCATATACTATATTGGCATATTTGTCTAGTCATTTACACACATTAGTGTATAATGGAAAAATAACCCGTGTTGTAAAATGAAGTGCAACAAATAAAAATAAACAAAAAAACATGAAAATCAGCTATACTAAAGTTGCCAAACCAAATAGATAGGAAGATTTTCATGTCTGAAGTACATTATACCACAAAACGACACTATAAACACTTAAGTGATAAAGAAAGAAGTCAAATTGAAATATTATTAAACGAGGGCTATACTATTTCAAAAATTGCAACACTACTGAATCGCCATAAATCCACCATTTCACGTGAAATCAAACGTGGCTCTGTTCTACAAAAACAATACCTTTATGGCTATAAAGAAGTATTACAATCAACATATTTTAGTGATACTGCTCATCTACTATCTCAACAAAGAAAACAACACTCTACTAAGTGTTCTATTCGGCATAAACTATCTACACAGTTTATGTCACAATTGATTTCTACACTATCTCAAAAGATTAGAATACATAGTGTTGATTCCTTTGTTAATACTTATAAAAAGCAGCATTCTGATGAAATAGTCCCTTGCACTAAAACTGTTTATAATTGGATACACAATCAATCTATACCATTAAAACCAATTGATTTACCACGGATGGTACGTATTCGTCACAAGAGAACCCCTACTCGTTTGAAACAACATAAACGCTGTTTAGGTAAATCTATTACACAACGTCCAGTAGAAGTGGCATTACGCCAATCCTTTGGTCATTGGGAAATTGATTTAATGATTGGGAAAATAACTAAAAATGAGTCTGTTATTTTAACACTTATCGAAAGAAAGACACGATTTATTATTATCAGAAAGTTAAAAGAAAAATCATCAGAATGTGTTAACAAGGCTTTAAAACAGATATTTAAACAGTATGGTAAGAAATGGTTTAAAAGTATAACAGCAGATAATGGTTCAGAATTTTCACGATTAACAGAATTAGAAAGCTATTTAACTGCAGTATATTTTGCACATCCGTATGCGTCGTACGAACGAGGGACTAATGAAAATCACAATGGTTTAATTCGAGAATTTTTACCAAAGGGAAAATCATTTAATTTAGTACCTATTCAAATGATAACAACTATACAAAATGCGTTAAATAATAGACCTAGACGTATACTAGACTATGATACACCTCATACTATGTTTAATCGTTTGTGTGCAACGACATAAACTATAACAGAATAGGTGTAACCGTAAAGGCTCGCTACGCTAATACCTTGACCGTTACACCTATTCCATTACAAAACAACTATGTCGCACACAGACATAGACTGTGACTTTAGTATTTTTCATGTACTGTTGCACTTGGCTTTACAATTCGAGATGGAAAAATAAACTGTAAGCAGTTGATAAAATTGACTTTTGTAGCGTATTTTTGCTAACTGTGTATGTTAATTTATTGATATGAATTTCTATAAATATGCTTAGCAGTAGATTATTTATGATAGGCTTGGTTATTGATGATACGAAATGCACGATAAATTTGTTCGCTTAATACTAATCTCATCAGTTGGTGTGGCAATGTGATTCGCCCAAAAGATAAAGAAATAGTGGCACGTTTTTTCACACAATCTGCTAGACCAAGGGATCCACCTATAATAAATGTTAATTTACTTTTTCCAGATACAGCGCAGTTTTCTACATATTGAGCAATTTGCTCACTACTCATAAGTTGACCTTCAATAGCAAGAATAACAACAATTTCTTGATCAGATATTTTCGATAAAATACGTTCAGCTTCTTTTTCTTTAACAATTTCCATTTCTTTTTGACTCAAATTTTCGGGAGTTTTTTCATCAGAAACTTCTATAATATCAAATTTGCAATATGCACCAAGACGTTTTGTATATTCGTCAATGCCCATTTTTAAGTATTTCTCTTTTAATTTTCCCACTGCGATAATTTTAATATTCATCTTTAATCTCCAAGATTTCTCGTTCCATTTTACACTCAAGAGCATGCTCAACATGTTTAGGCACCATATCTGACACATTTCCACCAATACGAAATAATTCTTTAATGCCACTTGAACTTAAAATAACATGTTCTTCTCTAGGAAATAGTACAACAGTTTCAAGGTTTGGATGCTCTCTTTTATTATACATTGCCATTGTTTGCTCAAAAATTAAATCTTGTGATTGTCTAACTCCTCTTAATAAAGCAACTGCTCCATAATATTTTGCTACATCAACAAGTAGACCTTTTGTGTGTCCAATTACTTTAACATGTTGATGATTTATGGCTTGTTTAATTAAGTGTATACGTTCCTCTAAAGTGAATAATGTAGATTTTTTTTCGTTACTTGATACAACAATAATAATCTCATCAAATAAGTGTAGGCCTCTTTCAACTAGATCTAAATGTCCATTGGTAATAGGATCAAAACTTCCAGATAAAATGGCGATACGTTTATTCATCTTTGCTCACCTCTTCTTCTATATGATAAAAAGAAACAGCAATAGTTCCATAGACGGTACGTTTCCATTGCGTAAAGCAACCAATTTGTTCAGGTAGAAAAATTTTGTTATCTGTTTCGCATACAACCATTGTTTTTGGGGTAATTAAATTAAGTTTAATAATAGTTAATAAATCTTCTTTAATCGTTTGTTTAGCGTATGGTGGATCAAAAAAAATTAACTCCACAGGTTGATTTAAGTGATATATTCCTCGTTTGCTGTCACCTTTAATTAATTGAAATTTTTCGGCTTCTTTAGTGACGGCAATGTTAAATTGAATGATTTGTTGCGCTTTTCTATCTTTTTCAAATAGAATTGCTCTATCCATTCCACGAGATACAGCTTCAATAGATAAAGCACCACTTCCTGCAAATAAATCTAAGCATGTTCCACCGTCAAAATAAGGACCAATAATATTAAAAATAGATTCTTTTACTTTATCTGTTGTTGGTCGTGTATTATCTCCAGGTAAAGATTTTAATTTTCGTTTTCCGTATTTTCCTGAAATAATCCGCATATATTTACCTCCATGATAAAACAAGAGGGAAAATTTACCCCTCTTGTTTTATTTCATCACTTTCTAATGCATGTTTAAAACTCATATCAATATCAGAAAAATATGATTTTTCAACAAAGCGTACAAAATGAAGTCCTTTAATTTGCTTCATTACCTGTTCAAGATTTGTGTCATTGACATAAAGTGATACATAGTTCATACGTTTTGAAATATAGTGAATATCACCAAAACGGTTTAATTTAGTCAAGTTTTTTAAAGAATATACCCAAACGATTAGTCCTATTCTTTGTACTTTTTCCATATCTTATCCTCACTACTCTATTTTAATTCTAATAATAAATCACGTGAGTCAACAAGGTCAGCTTCATGAACGTATACTTGATCAATTGTTCCATCAAGTTGCGCTTGGATAGTTGTTTCCATTTTCATTGATTCAGTTACAAGAAGAGGATCTCCTTTTTTAACAACATCGCCTTTTTTAACAAGAAGTTTTACAATAGTTCCCGGCATAGTTGCACCAACGTGATAGCGATTTGTAGGTTCAGCTTTTTTGCGAACAGAAACAGATTGATTGACGCTAGAGTCTTTTACTGTAATTTCGCGACTTTGTCCATTGAAATTGAAGTACATAATTCTATTTCCATCAGAATCTGGCTCACCAATTTGAATAAGACGAATAGATAATGTTTTTCCTTTTTCAATCTCTACTGAAATTTCTTCTCCAGCTCTCATACCATGGAAAAATGTTGGTGTATCTATAGGTGATAAATCTCCATAAATAGACACACGTTCTTGATAATCTAAAAAGACTTTTGGATATAAAACATAACTGATGACATCGTGTTCAGATGGTTTCTCACCTAATATTTGTTCGAGTTCTTGTGCTTTTTGTTCAAGTGAAATAGGTTTTGCAAGTAAACCCGGACGGCATGTAAAAGGTTTTTCTTGTTTCAAAATTAATTGTTGCAATGCTTTTGGAAATCCACCAACAGGTTGTCCCAAATCTCCCTTGAAAAAGGCACGCACTGATTCTGGGAAATCTATTGTTTTTCCTAGTTCAAAAATATTTTCAGAGGTCAATTTGTTTTTAAGCATAAATAATGCCATATCTCCAACAACTTTTGAAGATGGGGTTACTTTCACAATGTCGCCAAATAATTGGTTCACTTCTGCATACATTTTTTCAACGTCTTCCCATTCTTCATCTTTTATGCCCATTGCTTTTGCTTGCTGTTGTAAATTAGTGAACTGTCCTCCGGGCATTTCATGTTGATAAACAGATGTTTGAGAACCTTGTTGTCCTTTAGTTTCAAAAACATCATAGAAACGGCGCACACCATTCCAATAATGATTAATTTTTTCAATATTATGCAATGATAATGACGGCATACGTTCACTACTATCTAAGCCGTATAATAAAGTACTCATGCTTGGTTGACTTGTTGCTCCAGAGAATGCTCCCATTGCCACATCAACAATATCAACACCAGCCTTAGTGGCTGCAGCATAAGTATAAATACCATTACCGCTCGTGTCATGTGTATGTAGATGTATTGGAATAGACACCGTATCTTTTAGTCTACTTATTAATTGATATGCAGCTTGTGGTTTTAATAAGCCAGCCATATCTTTAATAGCTAAAATGTGCGCCCCCGATTGTTCTATTTCTTTGGCAAAGTTGACATAATAGTCTAAATTATATTTAGTTGATTTAGTATTTAAAACATCACCAGTGTAGCACATGGCCACTTCTGCAATTTTTCCATTATCACGAACAGCCTGAATACTTTTTTCCATTTGTGGTAACCAGTTTAATGAATCAAAAATTCTAAAAATATCAATACCGGCTTTAGCTGATAATGCGATAAATTCCTCAATCACATTATCTGGATAATTTTGATACCCAACAGCATTAGCTCCACGAATAAGCATTTGTAATAATGTATTTGGCATTTGTTTGCGAATATCGGACAGTCTATCCCATGGACTTTCTAATAAAAAACGATAAGCAGTGTCAAAAGTAGCTCCACCCCATGCTTCTATTGAAAAGAGTTCTGGCAAATATTGATCATAAATTGAGGCAATCTGTGTTAAATCACGTGAACGTACACGGGTAGCTAATAAACTTTGATGTGCATCACGGAATGTTGTATCAGTAATTAAGACTTCTTTTTGTGCAGTAACCCAATTGGCAACGGCGTGTGCACCTTTTTCGTCTAACAAATGTTTTAATGAGATAGTATTAGAGCGTTCATCTAAATTTTTTGGTAACACAGCTTTATGATACACACCTTTTTCGTGGCGAGGAATACCTGCAAATCCATTAATAGACACGTCACTAATATAAGCTAACATTTTATTGCCACGATTACGTTGTTTAGAGAAAACAAATAATTCGGGTGTTGTATCAATAAATGTTGTTTTTGCATGACCTGAGCTAAATTCATCATGAGAAATAACGTTTTGCATGAATGCAATATTGGTTTTAACCCCTCTAATTCTAAATTCAATTAAGGCACGTTTCATTTTTAACACAGCATCTTGAAATGTGCGACCGTATGTACAACATTTAACGAGCATTGAATCAAAATACGGTGTTACTATACTACCTTGGAATCCATTTCCAGCATCTAAACGAATACCATATCCTCCAGGAGAACGGTATGTATTAATTTTTCCTGTGTCTGGGATAAATTGATTTTCAGGGTCTTCTGTTGTAATTCGACATTGGATTGCTGCACCTGTTAAACGTATATCGTCTTGTGTGGCAATATTTAATGATTCAAAAACACTTTTTCCTTGAGCGATTAAAATTTGGGCTTGAACAATATCAAATCCTGTAATTAATTCAGTAATAGTATGCTCGACTTGAATGCGAGGATTGACTTCAATAAAATAAAATTCATCTCCTCCAACCCATAAAAATTCAACAGTTCCCGCATTTTGATAACCAATACTTTGTAAAAAGTCTTTAGCGGCATGACAAATTTTTTCTCGAATATTTTCTGACATAGATACGCATGGGGCTACTTCAACAACTTTTTGATGACGACGTTGAACCGAACAATCACGTTCAAATAAGTGAACAGCTTGACCAAATTTATCACCTAACACTTGTACTTCAATATGTTTTGGATTTTCAATATATTTTTCAACATAAACTTCTGCAGAACCAAACGCACTTTTTGCTTCACTAGAAGCACGTAGATAATTTTCCTCAACTTCTGTTTCCTGTCTAACAATTCTCATACCACGTCCACCGCCACCTAAAGCAGCTTTAATCATAATGGGATAGCCGTAGGTTTTAGCAAATGTATAAATATCTTCTATTGATTTTACAGGCCCGTTTGTACCTGGAATAGATTGTAATCCAGCTTTTAAAGCAGCATCTTTGGCTTTTACTTTATCGCCTAAAATATCCAAATGCTCAACAGATGGACCAATGAAAATAAATCCTTCTTCTTGGCATCGTTTAGCAAATTCCCGATTTTCTGACAAAAATCCGTATCCTGGATGAATAGCATCTACATGTGTATCTTTGGCAATAGCAATAATATGTTCAATGTCTAAGTAGGCTTCAATAGGACGTTTTCCCTCTCCTACTAAATAGGCTTCATCTGCTTTAAAACGATGAACAGATTGTTCGTCTTCCTTTGCATAAATAGCGACTGTTTTAATATTTAACTCATTTGCAGCTCTAAAAATGCGTATTGCAATTTCGCCACGATTAGCGACTAATATTTTTTGTATTGTTTTCAAAAGTTGCCCCTCCTGTTTGTTTATCCAAACTCATTCGTCTACGTTTAATTGGTTCAGTTTTTCTTTTTGAGGATACCTCATCGTCTAAATGTTGTCTTTTATCATGTAATGAAATTTTTAGTACAATGCCAATACACATAAATGAAATGAGCATACTAGATCCACCATAACTAATAAAAGGTAAGGTTACCCCAGTCAATGGAGCAAGGCTTGTTACTCCGGCGACGTTTAAAAATATTTGAATTAAAAAGATTAAAGAAATACCTAGTAAAATATATCTATCAAAGGTTCGTTTAACACTCATGCTTCGTTTGAAGATGAGATAGACAAGTAAAAAGAGTAAAAATAGCACTAAAATAATACCAATAATACCTAGTTCTTCACCAATAATAGACAGAATAAAATCGGTGTGAAATTCTGGCAAATACCCTGTTTTTTGAACACTATTTCCTAGACCAACACCTGTTAATCCACCTCTTGCTAATGCAAAAAATGAATTACGAATTTGTCTAGAGTCATCTGGCGAAACGGAAAAAGGATTCAAAAATACTAAAATCCGTCTAATACGATAATCAGATCCACCAAATAAATTTCCTAATAAGAATAGTCCTATATATCCGGTTGATACTATTCCAATTAACCATTTTATAGCTTTTTTCCATTCAAATAAGCCACTAGATAACCACATTAATCCAATAGTCGCTGCCATAATGGCAAATCCACCGGTATCTGGTTGCAGTAACACAGGAATTAATATCCCCACATAAACTAAACCTAATGTCACTTCAGGGTGATACGTTCCCCATATTTTTTGCATAAAGGTAGGATTATTTTGGATAGGAAACGGATCTAAATAGCGGGTTTCAGAAAAATAAAATGCGGTGTTCCACACTAAAATAATTTTAGCAAATTCTAATGGTTGAAGTGAAAACATCCCTAAGTTTATCCATGATCTTGCTCCATTGGTGGGATCAACAAAGATTAACATTAATATAAGAACAATCCCCATACCTACTGAAATTTGACGTATTAATTTATAATCAATAAAATATTTATATTTTATCTTCAAAATAATGACGCTCAATATAAGAGATATAAACACAAATATTGTTTGCCGTTGTACGTAATAAAAAGGATCTTTTTTGACAACAGCGGCAATATAACTTCCTGCACTGTAGACTGACATTATTCCAATAACGGATAAAATCAGAGCAATTGCCAATATAGAAATTTCTAATATGTATTGATATTCATTTTTTTTCATATTAACTCCTAACTAAAAAATATCCACACATATTATATCATAAAATGAGCAATTCTGTACGAAGAATATGACTAAATAAAAATTTTGACTTTCAAAGTTTTTTGTTGTAAACTTACGCATGTTATTAAAAGAGATTAAGAAAGAGGTTATTATGCTAAAAAAAGGTATTTTACTATATCGTATTGCCATTATATGTTTTGGATTATGGGGATTATCTTACTTATTGCCTAATGAATTATATAAAATGACATATTATACGAACATTTCCAATTGTTTAGTTGTTGGTTTTTATGTATATGATGTGTTTTCAAGAAGAACAGATTATTCCTTTATCTATTTACGTCTAAAAGCAGGTATGACAATTAGTGTCGTTTTAACATTTCTTGTGTATTGTATTTTGCTTGCACCTATAGCAAAGCCTGAAGAATTTTTTCATATCAAAAATTATACTTTACATTACATTGTTCCGATTATGACTTTTGTAGATTGGTTAATATGTGACAAAAAAGGTGCATATCTCTTTTTAGATCCATTGCGTTGGACGCTTGTACCTCTCCTCTATTGCGTGTATTCTCTCATTAGAGGCTTTGTATTTCATATCCCTATTCCAAATGAAACACACAGCCCATACCCTTACTTCTTTTTAAATATAGATAAATATGGCTGGGATAAATTTTTCATTTATTTTATAAGCATTTTAATTTGCTATATTTCAATAGGTTATATGATGTATGGAATAAAATATACAAAAAAATAAATTAGACAGCATATAAGTAATGTAACAATTACTATTTTCTTCAAATAATGATTTAGTTTATATTGTGCTTATGGTACATCATTTGGCTATTAAGTTATACATTAATTGAATAAAAATATTATTTTGAATATATAAACAAGACTTAACTGCTGTAAAAACAATAGTTGTCTTGTTTTTTCTCTGTATTCAATAGTATTTTCATGAATTTGTGAGTGTACAATATTAGACTAGAATAATGGTATTGATTATAGACACTTTTTCGTATTTGCTTTTAGAAATAATAGAGGTTTGCCACTTGATATTGATAAAAATAAATTTCATTCGCTTATTGATAAAAAACTTAATATGTTATAAAAGGTTCTAAATCAGATTGAAAAATTTTGATTTAGAACCTTTTAAGGCTAATATGTTTTTTTATTATCTTTGAAAAATTATTCCTCACTCAAGTTTAAAACTGCCATAAATGCTTCTTGTGGGACTTCAACACTTCCCACTTGTTTCATACGTTTTTTTCCTTCTTTTTGTTTTTCTAATAGTTTTTTACGACGTGATACATCGCCACCATATAATTTTGCTGTTACGTCTTTTCTTAATGCTTTTATATTTGTTCTTGCTAACACTTTGTTTCCAATAGCAGCTTGGATAGGAACTTCAAATAATTGTCTTGGAATTAACGTTCTTAGTTTTTCAACTAATGCACGTCCTCTTGCTTGAGCAAAGTCTTTATGGACAATAACACTAAATGCATCAATAATATCCCCATTTAGCAAAATATCCATTTTAACAAGTTTACTTGCTCTATACCCTATCATCTCATAATCTAATGAAGCGTACCCTTTAGTACTTGATTTTAAATGATCAAAAAAATCAAAGATAATTTCTGATAAAGGCAACTCGTAAATAACATTGACACGATTTTCATCTAAATAGTCCATTGTCACAAATGTACCACGTTTACGTTGACAAATTTCCATAACCGCTCCAACATAATCATTAGGCACCATAATACTCGCCTTGACGTAAGGTTCTTCAATCGTTTCAATAACGGTTTGATCTGGCATAGCAGATGGATTGTCAACAATAACTTGTGTACCGTCTGTTTTATTGACATGGTAAATAACAGATGGTGCTGTTGTAATTAAGTCTAAATCAAACTCTCGCTCTAAACGTTCTTGAATGACGTCCATGTGTAATAAACCTAAAAATCCAGTTCTATAACCAAAACCTAATGCTTGTGATGTTTCTGCTTCAAATTCTAAAGCGGCATCATTCAATTGCAATTTTTCTAATGCATCACGTAAATCATTGTATTTTGATGAATCTGTTGGATAAAGTCCACAATATACCATTGGATTCATTTTACGATAGCCAGTTAAAGCCTCTTTAGCTGGATTATTTGCTAATGTTACAGTATCCCCAACTCGTGTATCTTGAATTGTTTTGATACTTGCTGTCACATATCCAACATCACCTACCATTAAAAAGTCACGCTTAATGGGTTTAGGAGAAAAAATACCAACTTCAACAACGTCAAATTCTTTGCCGTTACTCATTAAACGAATTCTATCTCCTGGTTTAATTATCCCATTTTCGACACGAACATTTAAGACAACTCCTCGATAACTATCATATGCTGAATCAAATATTAAGGCTTGTAAAGGAGCATCAATATCGCCTTTAGGTGCAGGAACGTATTGGACGATTTGTTCTAAAATTTCAGGAATACCAATACCTACTTTTGCACTAGCCAATACGGCTTGAGATGCATCTATGCCAATCACGTCTTCGATTTCTTGACGAACACGCTCTGGATCAGCAGCAGGTAAATCAATTTTATTAATAACTGGTAAGATTTCCAAGTCATTATCTAAAGCTAAATAGACATTGGCTAGTGTTTGTGCTTCAATTCCTTGTGCAGCATCAACAACTAAAATAGCTCCCTCACAAGCTGCTAAACTACGCGATACTTCATACGTAAAATCAACGTGTCCAGGTGTATCAATTAAATGGAAAATATACTCGACACCGTCTTTTGCAGTATATGTTAACTCGACTGCATTAAGTTTAATTGTAATGCCACGCTCACGTTCTAAGTCCATAGAATCTAATAATTGATCTTGCATTTCACGATCGGCAACCGTTCCAGTGCCTTGCAAAATGCGATCGGCTAAAGTTGATTTCCCATGGTCGATATGGGCAATAATAGAAAAATTCCTAATTTTTTTCTGACGTTCTTTCATTTGTTCTTTATTCATGCTTGTATTTGGCTCTCTTTCATGTGTTAACTGATAAAATGTATAGATTTCTCATGATGTTGTGTTTACATGATACACTCTAATCATTTTTACTAGATAAATGGTACTTAAAAAAGGGTTAATAAATACCATTTCGTTCGTCATATTATAACAAATTTAGTCAATATTGGCAAAAGATACTGGCAAATTCATGAGGAATAATAATTTAAATTTATATTATATTTTAAGCAATAAATAGACATGACTTTAAATCAAAGATACTTATCCATCTTGATTTAAAGTCAATTTAATATAATCTATGTCATAAAATGAATAGTTTTATCTAACTATTCATAAATATATGTGTCAAAAGTACGATAGGTTAATGGAAATAACTCACCTAGTAACATTTGTTTTTCATTAATATCATCAATTTCATACTCTAAATATTTAACACCCTGTTTCTTTAATTGATATAGACAATATTAATAAAATTCTTTTAATGTTTCAACATCAGCATCTCTTCCAACATAAGTTATGAAACACGTTTGTTCATCTATTTTTTCTGAAATAAAATACATTATTTTTCCTTTAGATAGCTTATAAAATAACCAAGGACAATGTCTATCAGAAGTCATTATGTGAAAAAAATTCTTCCGTTGTTATCTCTTTAGTTAAAGGGCTAACAGATTCATGGGTTACTTTATACTCATTAACAATGTATGTTTTTAATGAAAGTGGACAATTTTGATAATCTAAATGAATTAATTTATAATCGTTAATCACATAAAAATTGACACTCTCCATTGCTATACAACTTTCAAAACAACTTCTTTTTTCAAAAATCCTTGTTGTTTTAAAACTTGCACTAAGTCACGTTGCTTGCTAGAATAACAAGAAATTTTTAATTTATCAAATCGGTAACAAAGATAGGCAATAAGTTCATGATAAAATACTTGCTTATTTTGAGTTAATAAACAGGTAATATCTAAAGTTATGTGATAAGGTATTTCATCACATATCCTACTACTTTTTGGTTGTTATCTAGTACAATAATATGTGTACTTTCTGGGATAGGTTGTGCCACATTTAAACAGTGCGGTATTTTATCTTTCGTGATATACGTAAACATAAAGTTTCTTCTTTAATCCAATAACAATTCAACGGGGCAATGATCTGAACCTAAAATATCAGCTCTAATGATAACATCATTAATGCAAGAAATCAGTGACTGACTCATAATAAAATAGTCAATCCGCCAACCAATATTGCGTTCACGTGCTTTATTCATGTAACTCCACCATGTATAAGCACCGATTGTATCAGGAAATTTATAACGAAAGGCATCATAATATCCTGCTTTTAAGATGTTCGTAAATTTTTGACGCTCTTCTTGAGTAAAACCAGCATTCATTGTATTTGTTTTAGGGTTTGCTAAGTCTATTTCAGTATGTGCAACATTTAAATCTCCGCAAAAAATAACGGGCTTTTTCGTATTAAGTGCATTAATAAAAGCCAAGAAATCATCTTCCCACTGTTCACGGTATGCTAAACGACTTAAATCTCGTTTAGCATTTGGTGTATACACATTTACTAGGTAAAATGTGTCAAATTCTAGTGTGATGATGCGGCCCTCTTGATCATGAATGTCTTGATTGATACCATACTGAACGGATAATGGTTCTTTTTTTGTGAAAATGGCTGTACCAGAATAACCTTTTTTTATTGCAGAATTCCAATAGGATTTATATCCCCATGCAGCAAAATTATACTCTACTTGATTAGCCTGTGCTTTTGTTTCTTGTAAACACAATATATCGGGATTATTTTGTTCAATGTATTGTTGTAATGCATTCTTATTTAAAACAGAACGAATGCCATTAACATTCCATGTTGTTATTTTCATAGTATTCTCCAATTTCTTCACTTATTTTATTAAATTTATTTATTAGTATATCATATATACACTAAAACAGTTTATTTAGTGTATCAAAATATAGAATATATTCAATTTATAATACCCTATTTCTATTTTAATATAAAACTAATAAATATAGTATAGTATTTTTTAATTGGTTAATAGGATGAATAAATGGTCTTTTCATCACCACTATTAAAGTGTAACCTAGTCACACATAAAGGCGTTATTAGCACTAGAAAAAAGGAGAAAAAATTTGTAAATAACAAAAATTGCGGGAAATCATTGTTTATAAATGATGATTTCTCGCAATTTTAAACATATCACTTTAGATAATGCTTAGTTTTTCCTAGTCTATTTTTTAGAATTAAATATATTTATTTAAAACGTCAATTAATTTTGTTTTGTTATGCAATCCAATTAAAGTATCTACAATTTGACCATCTTTTTTAATTAATAGCATTGGAATACTCATAATGCGAAATTCTTCTGACAATTTTTCATTATCATCAATATTTACTTTAGCAAAAGTAACTTTATCTCCCATTTCTTCATCTAATTCATCAATGATAGGAGATTGCATACGACAAGGACCACACCATGGTGCCCAAAAGTCAACTAGAACAACACCTTTACTTGTTTCTTGTTCAAAATTTTCATTGTTTAATGTTTTTACCATATTAAACACCCTCTCAAAAGTTTTATTTCTTGCATTATATCAATAATTAAACGGCATGACTATTAATTTGTTTCATGTAATAAGTTGTCTGCCTTTTTTAATCATGTTTATTCAGAATGAGATGTTTTACCATTTTCTTTAAAGGTGTAAAAAGCTGCAATTAAGATAAAAACACTACCAATGGTTGGATAGATTAAAAATTCAGTTAATTGATTGGCTTCAGCTAATTCCTGTATGAAGTTATGAGCATTAGATAAGACAAAATCTAGTGGTGAATCTAATTCTTTGGCTATGTGTAATGACATATCAATGATTTCTCCGATAAATAATGCTACACAGTTGCAAATAAAGGCTGAAATAATCGCTAAACATTTAGCAGTTTTACCTGAAAAACATGTGTATAAAAAGAGTGATGCACCAAAACCTAAAACACCAGCCCATGCTGAAAATAGATTAAATTGTCCAACTAATACATAAAGTGTTACACTAATTACTGTACCGAGTATAATTCCTAAGAAACCTAAATGTTTTTTCATTAATAATTGACTCCTTTATAAAATTGATAAATGTAATTCTGATAATTGTGTCTCTGATACAGGGCTTGGTGCTTGTGTCATTGGATCAAAAGCACGACTATTTTTAGGAAAAGCAATGACTTCACGGATATTATTTTCTTGAGCTAAAAGCATGACTAATCTATCTAAACCTAGTGCCAATCCTCCGTGTGGTGGGAATCCAGCATCTAAAGCGTCCATTAAAAATCCAAATTGTTCTTGTGCGTCCTCTTTAGAGAAGCCTAAAACATTAAACATATCTTCTTGCATTGAACGTGTTGAAATTCTTAATGATCCTCCACCAATTTCATATCCGTTTAAGACAATATCGTAAGCCTCTGCTCGTACTTCAGCAGGATGACTTATTAATTTGTCCATATCTTCCTCTTTTGGTTTAGTGAATGGATGATGCATAGCAACGTAACGATTATGTTCATTATCGTATTCTAATAATGGCCAGTCTACAATCCATAAGAAATTTAGTTGATTTTCGTCAATTAGTTGATGCTTTTTACCTAATTTTAAGCGTAATTCGCTTAATGATTGTGCAACAACGCTTGGCTTGTCGGCACAGAAAAATAGAATATCCCCTACTTCGCCTTGTACACTTTCTAATAATGGGATTGTAACAGCATCTAAAAATTTAGCAATTCCCCCACTAAACCCTTCTGGTGTTATTTTAGTCCAAGCTAATCCTTTTGCTCCGAATTTTGCCACAAATTCGCCAAGTTTATCGACATCTTTACGAGAATATGCCTCTGCTTGTTGTTTTAAATTGATAGCTTTTACTTGTCCACCATTTTCTATAGCTTGTTTAAATACACCAAAATCTAATGATGACACAATATCCGACACATCAATTAGCTCTAAGCCAAATCGTGTATCTGGTTTATCATTACCATAACGATTCATAGCCTCATCATAAGACATTCTTGGAAATGGAACAGGAATATCTTGATTTAAAGCGTCTTTTACAACTTTTTTCAACATATTTTCAACAATTTCTTGAATATTTTCTGCTGATAAAAAGCTCGTTTCTAAGTCAACTTGTGTAAATTCTGGCTGGCGATCTCCACGTAAATCTTCATCACGGAAACAGCGTACAATTTGATAATAACGATCTAAACCTGCTCCCATAAGTAATTGTTTAAAAATTTGTGGGGATTGAGGTAAAGCATAAAAACTGCCTTCATTCAAACGAGAAGGAACTAAATAATCTCTTGCTCCTTCGGGTGTAGATTTTGTTAAATATGGTGTTTCAACATCAATAAATCCTAAAGTATCTAATGATTCACGAATAGATTTTGTTACAGTATGACGCAAACGTAAATTTGCTAACATTTTTGGACGACGTAAATCCAAATAACGATAAGTCATTCTTAAATCATCAGATGTTTGTTGCCCATCTTCAACTGAAATTTCAGGTGTTTTAGCTGTAGCTAAAATAATTAATTTTTCAGCATGTACTTCTATTTTTCCAGTTTTCATGCTGTCGTTTTCTTGTCCTTGCTCTCTATAAGCTACTGTTCCCTCAATATCAACAACATACTCATGACGTAAACTTTCAGCTATTTTAAATAGTTCTAGATTTTGCTGTGAATTAAATACAACTTGCACAATTCCTTCACGGTCACGTAAACTAATAAAAATAAGTCCACCCAAATCACGACGGCGTGCTACCCAACCTTTAAGTTGAACTTTTTGTCCAACGTATGTTTCATTGATGAAACCACAATAATTTGTTCTCATAGTTATCTCCTTAATGTATACTGGATTGTTCAAAAATAGTTACAGACACTTGATCACGTGGCTGACTTGTCTGAATAATCGCATCTCTTTTTCTTTTTTCCTTAGCCAATTGACTTGAGCGTAATTGCCCACATGCCGCTTGAATATCATGCCCGAATTCTTTTCGTACATTCGCATTAATTCTATTTTTCTTCAACACATCATAAAAAGCAACAACACGCTCTTTGGTACTACGCTCATATTGATGATGTTCTTGCACCTTATTATACGGAATAAGATTGACATAGGCTAAATGTTTTTTATTTTCTAATAATTTAACAAGTTGTTGAGCTTGCTCAACTGAATCATTCACTTCATTTAACATGATATATTCAAATGTTACTCGACGATTCGTTTTTTTAATGTATGTATCAATAGCTTCCATGACTACTTCAATAGGAAAACGTCGATTAATTTTCATAATCTTAGAACGTGTGTCATTATCTGGAGCATGTAAAGATAACGCCAAGTTAACTTGTAAGCCATTATCAGCAAATTCAATAATTTTAGGGGCAAGTCCACTTGTTGAAACGGTAATATGTCTTGCTCCAATGGCTAACCCTTTATCAGAATTAATGATAGATAAAAATTTTATTAAATTATCATAATTATCAAATGGCTCACCAATTCCCATAACAACAACGTGACTAACACGTTCTTGATTTCCTAGATGATCTAATGTTTTTTGAACATGCATGATTTGTGCAACAATTTCTCCGGCTGTTAGATCACGTTGTTTAGCAATAATACCACTCGCACAAAATGTACACCCAATATTGCAGCCTACTTGTGTCGTTACACAAATAGATAGTCCATAATCTTGAGGCATTAATACTGTTTCAATGAGTAATCCGTCACTTAATTCAAATAAAAATTTTCGTGTGCCGTCAACAGACTGTTGTTTAACTTTTTCATTTAAAATTGGAAAATCAAAAGTTGTCTCTAATTTTTCAATCAACGATTTTGAGAGATTACTCATATCAGAAAATTGATTAACTCTTTTACGATAAAGCCAATCCCATAATTGTTGTGCACGAAATTTTTTCTCGTCATTGGCAATAAACCATTCTTCTAATTCTTCAAAAGGTAACCCATAAATAATAGGTTTACCTTCATATTCATATTTTTTTGTTGTGATTTTTCTAACCATAATTATCCTCTATTTTTTCCCATTCTTCACGTAAAATCCCATATTTAACAGAATCGTAATAAACTCCATTCCAATATCTGACTTTACGAATACACGCTTCTTGCATCATTCCAATTTTTAAGGCACACGCCATCATGCGTTGATTCTTGCTAAATGTTGTTAAACCAATATGTTCTAAATCAGGAAAAGTAACAAAAATATGAGTGATTAATAGGCTTAGTGCTTTGGAACCAATGGATTGATTCCAATAATTTTCATCGTAAATCACACCACCTATTTCTAACCATTTGGTTTCCTTGTTTTCCCAGTAATAAGATACCGATCCAACTAAATGTTGATTGGCGTATACACCATAAAAGCTTTCGCTGTGATAAAAACTCAGTTGCAAAAATTCCTCATAAGTGTAGATGTTTTTCTCTTTAAAATAAGGTGCATTCCATGTCATCCATTCCTTTGGTTTGCTAAATCCTATTTCCCATAAACGGTAAATATCTTCTTGTCTAATAGGTTGTATTGCAATCTCCATTTTCTAGTGCCTCCTTATTTAATAGGCTGTTATCTTGATTAGTGTGTACTAAAATATTCGTCTAATACGCTAGTATCCATTGTATTTGTACGGAACACTTGTTCAAAATTTTCGTAAATGTCGCTTAAAGGAACTGACACTTCTTTACCTGTTTTTAGTACTTTTAAGGTTACTATGCCATTAGACAATTCATCTTCACCGATAATGAGAACAACTTTTGCTCCTAGTTTATCTGCCGTTTTGAATTGAGCTTTTAGTTTACGGTTTAAATAATCTCTATCAGCTGAATAACCAGCTTGACGGACAGCTTGCAATACTTTTAATGTTTCTACATTGGTTTGTTCATCAATCCCAATGACATAAACGTCTAATTCTCTTAATTGAGGAATATCAACACCTTGAGCTTCCATTAATAAAGCTAAACGTTCTATCCCAATTCCAAAGCCAAAACTTGGTGTTTCTGGTCCGTTTAATAATTGGACTAATCCGTCGTAACGTCCACCGCCACATATTGTTGTTTGAGCACCAAAAACAGCATTACTTGTCATCATTTCAAAAATAGTATCTTCATAATAATCCAATCCTCTGACCATATTACTGTCAATAGTATATGGAATGTTTAAGGCTTCAAGCATTGATTTAACTTGATTAAAATGCTCTTTTGATTCTTCTGATAAATATTCTAGAATACTTGGCGCATTTTCAACGATTTTTTTATCGTTTTCATCTTTACTATCTAAAATTCTTAATGGATTTTTATCTAGGCGAGCTTTTGAGTCAGGACTTAATTGTTCTCTAAAAGGTGTTAAATAGTCAATTAAGGCTTGACGATATGCTTTTCTATCGTCAGTTTTTCCTAATGAATTAATAACTAATTTAATATCTTTTAGCCCTAATTCTTTAAATAAATCCCAAGCTAAAGCTATAACTTCTACGTCAATAGCAGGATTTAAACTACCGAATACTTCTGTACCAATTTGATGAAATTGTCGCAGTCTTCCGCCTTGTGGACGTTCATATCTAAACATTGGTGCCATATAAAATACTTTTAACGGCTTAGCATGTTCATTGCCGTATAATTTATTTTCAACATAAGCTCTTACAACACCTGCTGTCCCCTCTGGGCGTAGTGCTATATGTCGATTTCCTTTATCATAAAAATCATACATCTCTTTTGACACAATATCACTGGTTTCTCCAGTACTTCGTGAAAATAATTCGTAATTTTCAAATATAGGTGTACGAATTTCAGAAAATTGGTAATCTGCCATTAAAATACGTACAGTTTCTTCAATATAGTGCCAAATTGAATTATCTTTTGGCAATAAATCAGCTGTTCCTTTTGGTTTTTGAATAGTCATATTAATCACTCCTTTAATGTTTTAATTATAAAAAAGTCCTTATTTACCTAAAAAAGATAAATAAGGACGTGTCATAAACGTGGTGCCACCTTAATTTAAGAGCCGTAACGATTTGATGCATAAATTTTACTGCTCTACTCTTCTGCATAACGTACAGAACCCGTAGTAGATAAATCTACTCATCTCAAGACTGTCTTCATACATTAATCTTAGCTTTTTCCACCACCCAAAGCCTCTCTATAAAAACGCTTGTACTACTCTGTTCTATCAAAGACTATTTACACTGAGTATAACGAGATAAATGTCTTTTGTCAATTAAAAATGATTCAATGTATGTGTCTGAAATTTTGAGGAAGAATAAAAAAAGAAAAAGAGAACAAAATTATCAAATTTTTTCTTTTTTGGCACTTGATTTTTTTGGTCCTCTGGTATATTATGTATATACTAGGTAAAACAAGTGCCAGTTGTTTTACTTTGTTGACACAATCTACAGAATTGTGTCTTTTTTATTTGCTTCATATGTATATACATTGTACACGAAAAACAACAAAAAATCAACTGTTATTCTCTATTTATCCCTTTTCTAATATTATCATTTCTTATTTTTCCCCGGATAATGCTCTCTTTATGATCATGGTACAATTTTTGATGAATCAATTCTGCAGCAGTATCTTCATATTCTGTATATTTTACGTATTCTTGTCTCCATTTCCCAAAAAATAAATCTCTGAGCGTTCCTTCAGATACACTGATAATCATTTTAGCCATTGTATCGGCACCTTTTACACTCCAATACATCCCCCTATTTTTCATACGATAACTGATTTGCCGTTGCTGACTTTCCATAACCCCTATACTCAAATGTTCATCAGTCAACCCTCGACAGTGTGCTGGAATAATATACCGAAATATCTGTTTTAATTTAGTCGCAAATTCTTGAAATACCTTAAGTTCTTCTGCATCTTCAATTAAACTTTCAGTCGTATCTAATGCAGCTACAAATGCCTGTTTGTTAGCTGTATAAATAGACGCCAATAATTTTTTCTTTAGGTCTTGGGGATATGTGGCATACATCATTCTTATTTTTTGATTGATATGATAGGCATCAATAAAATGTTCATGTCGCTTAATACGGCATGCTTTTGCTATATCCTTAAAAAAATTTACTCCATATCCTACTCCATTATCCGCATTAGTAATAAGCATGGTGTCATCAGTAATATGGTAAGTATTATAAATATAATCAACTAACTCTCTCTTTGCTTCTAAATGCTTAGTTGATATGATGTTTTTTTTATGCACGAGGGCCTTACGATTTTGACTAACTGTGTTATTTCCTTCATGTACCACAAAATGTGTCAATGCTGTGTGGTGAGTTTGTTCTGTATGATTAGTCGTATTCACAAACAAACCATCTCCCTCTACATACAACGTATCCGCTTTTATTTTCTCTTTAGGCACATCTGCAGAATGAAATCGATAATCGTCTTTCTCATCACATATTTTTCCAATAGTCTTACACACTTTTAATATTGTATCTTTTGTAATATGTAATCCTAACGTTTCTTTAACGATGTCAACAACTTTTCGATAAGAGGTATAGGTTGATAATTTTCCAACCTTATATAAAAATTCTTGAGAATACCGACTGTATTTATCTAATCCTAAATAGTCATCAACTGGAACATAACAAGTGTTTTGTTTATACCAACGATTTCTATAAAAAGTGACTTCTCCAAATGTAAACATCACTGTACGGCAAACTCTATTCATATAGCGATACCCTTGTGCTATCAATTTGCTAGATATATTACGGTCATATTGTTCAATATGGTTTAAAAATAGTTGTATTTTTTCTTCTCTTAACTCAATAAGCATTTGTTTTTCATCAAACATCCCCATGCATCCCCTAAAAAACATTAATGTAGGTTTATTATAATAAATTATAACTGTTCAATCAACTGTATATACACTATATAAAAAATATTTAATATAACTTTTTTTTATCGTGATTTTCACCTACAATCTTACCTTATATGGACTAATATCATCCCTTTCTTTAACATGTTCATAAATCATTGTTAACTGATCATATTCATCTGCTACTTTGTCAAATGTTTCTCTTAAAATCTCCCGTTCAATGATGACTTCTTGTAATAATTTATGAATATCATGTTTATTTGATGTTCCATAATCCTTTACTGCTTCATCAAGAATACTTTGTTGTATTAATGGATTGTCAGACAATAAGACTGAATAGAGTTTATTCAATTTTGCAATACGTTCATCTAACTTGTCCAGTTCTTTTTTCGTGTCATGAAATTGTTTGTTAAACGAATCTCTTAATTGATTAAAGTGACGACCGTCTGAAACACCTTTGGCAGATAAATAACTAAATTCCTCTATCAATGTGTTTAAGCGATTGACATGATAATTTTTGACAATCACATTTTTACGATTATCTGCAGACAGTTGTCTAGCTAAGGTTATTCCCTTAATCAACCGATTTTTTTCCGCATCTTCTGGATTCACAAAATAAAAAAAATCATTCCGTTTAATAAAAAATTCATAGCTACCGTCTGATAATGCATCGTATTTATAAGGGGATATGACAACTGTTCCTGTATTCTTAATGCCAAAATCAACCTGAAGATATAACCCTTGATCCGTTTCCTTGGCGACTTGCCAATTTTCAACAATGAAACGCATCTCAAATTCTTTTTCTTTTTCGTTTTTATAGTCAATATACGCTTCTAAGATAGTCTCAACGGTCAATTCACTCTCATTATCTTCGATACGTTCCTCTATCCCTTCTTTTTGATACCAATCATGTTTAGATAATGTGCTTGCTCGAATATACTTCACTTGATCGGTATCTTTCAGTCGGTAACTGATGTCATTAGGGGTTACTTTCAATTCTAAAGACAAGGCTTCCGCCTTAGCTTGAAAGTCCTCCCAAGACACAGAATGACGTAATAAAAACGTTAATCGCTCTTTAATCTCATAACGATAAGAACTCTTGCGTTTCACATAGTAGTCTCTTTTTCTCCGTTGTGCTGCTCTGTCAATAATGTATGCACCAAACCAATCCGCATGCTTGTCTGAAATATTTTCTAAACTTTTTTTCGTGCCTTTTGTCCATCTAAATTTGCGTAACGTCACAGAATTAGTTGTATTAAAAATAATATGATTATGCAAATGGTCTTTATCCATGTGTGTCGCAATAACGAATTCATGTTGCCCTCCTGTTAGCTCTAATATAGTTCGTCTTCCAATCTCATGAACTTGCTCAGGGGTAAGATTATCTTCAGGACTAAACGACTGAATAATGTGGTGTGCTAAAACATCCACTTTCCCACTTTGACGTTCTCCTAAAAATTGAATAGCGTGTTTTTTCGTCAACATCATTTCTTCATAAGCATGTTCCACAGACATGACACCATGACAAGATACCAGATGTTTACCGTGACCACTATAGGTAAATAATGAATCATCAAATAAACCCATTGCTGCATTATCTTGTATATCTCCGGTCATATTTTTATGGTCTGTTGAATTGAGGTGTTGTGTTTTCTTTTCATTCTTAATGTAACACAAAGCTGCTTTTAAATTATTCTCTGTTTTGATTTGCAACACTTTAGTCACAGCCATAGTATTCCCCCTAATCAATCACATGTTTAATCATCTCATGAATAGTTTGGTTCAATTGTTTTTGGAG
>NZ_SPPB01000130.1 GCF_004570605.1 Granulicatella sp. WM01
GTGTTGCTCACTAAGATAAGAAAACAAGGGCAAGTGTATCATTTATCTAACTTAAAGAAAGAGGAATAGTACTATGTATCAACATTTTATATTAATTGCTAGTGTGTATACTAAAGGGGCTCGAGTAGGATTTCAAATATCTGAAAAAGATAGAGTAGATAGAGAACGTATTAAAAGTGTACTGGATAGGATTAGTGAAATTAATCGTGCTGATATTGGAGTACACTTTCTTTTTACAGAAAGCGATTCATGGCAAAGTGTCATAGAGTTAGATTCATTTTTTGAAGATGTTGTGATATGTGGGGATTTTGGAGAATTTGAAAAGCTATTGAGTTCTGATTTGAAAATAACAGCGATTGATGTGGCGAAATTCTTCTTGTCTATGCAATCATTTTCTCATCTACAGTTACAGAAATTAGTATATATAGCGTATAAAGAGTATTTATTGAAATATGATAGAAAATTATTTCAAGAAAAAATTATAGCTTATAAATATGGTCCTGTTGTTGAAGAAATGTATCGTCAATTTAAAGAATTCGGTTCAAGTTCAATAAAAATGGAAGATGATGAGACGTATGTTTTGGAGGACATTGCATTGCCACAGGCTATTGGAAGAATGATGTT
>NZ_SPPB01000131.1 GCF_004570605.1 Granulicatella sp. WM01
CCAAAGATAAGACGGTTATTTTTTATTGTCTTTATTACAGTATACAGCAATTGCAATCATTACACTAACTAATGAAACAATTAATATTCCAAAGTCAATGGCTAATTGCAGTGCTTCTGCTACTGACAATTATAGCTCCTCCTTTCCGTTAGATTTTGATGATTTGCCCATAGGCATCACCTCTCTTTCAGAATTAGGAGCCACCGTCTTTACTTTTCTACTTGATTAGTATATCACATATTATCCGATAATGCACGTATTAATTGTTCCTTTTTTAACATATATAATAAATAGTTTTCTAATTCTACATTGCTCGTATATATTATTTTTTACATTTTGTAGAACCTATGTTATAATAACTGTAAAAGGGAACAAGTGTAACTCGTTCCCCTGTAGAACCGTTTAAGACGGTGGCTCTTGGGTTAAAAAATAACCGTTATCGGACCAAAGATAAGACGGTTATTTTTTATTGTCTTTATTACAGTATACAGCAATTGCAATCATTACACTAACTAATGAAACAATTAATATTCCAAAGTCAATGGCTAATTGCAGTGCTTCTGCTACTGACAATTATAGCTCCTCCTTTCCGTTAGATTTTGATGATTTGC
>NZ_SPPB01000132.1 GCF_004570605.1 Granulicatella sp. WM01
GCTACTTTATAACATCTGAAAAATGTGATTTCATAACAATAATCAGTTTCTCCATAACCTGGTCTATATTGTTGAATATAAAGTCTAGCTTCATCTCCTAAATGTTGAATGTTAAAATCTAGCAATTGTGCATCCCAATACTCTGTATTATCTAAAGCCTCTTGTATTTTATTAATATTTTTATTCATCCGGTTGTCCTCCTAAATAATTTGATTTAATATGTCCATCTGGTGAACGTCTATCTACACGTTGTCCATCAAGATCCAATAAAATTTCCTGTTCATCATATGCATGCATATGATAATAAGGTGTATGACTATCAGGTGGGTCGAATCTAAAACGTTTCTTTCCTTTAGCATCATATATATGATAATAAGGATTATGTTTTGTCAATTTCCAATTACGAGGTTTGAATGCTTCAATTTCTTCAATTGTCATCTCTGAAATTTCTTGATACGAAAAATCCATTAGTTTTTTCGTATATTTTTCAGCTGGATTGTTCGTTAGTATATCATCATTTGGATTAGCTTTGCTTTGATTAATCTTCCCTACAACAGCGTTTAATCCCGCATTAATGCCAAGATTAAA
>NZ_SPPB01000133.1 GCF_004570605.1 Granulicatella sp. WM01
TTCTTTTAATTCTTCATCATATAATAATATCTCGTTAACAATCATCGTTTCCGTCAGCTCTGTCTTAAACAGATAATGATACACGTACTTTTTATCATCCAAATCTTCTTCATACTTCATCAATAATCGTCCATATCTCTTCATTCGTCTACCCATCTTTTGTTGGGTACTATCTGATTGATTAAGATATTTTTTCATAATCTGACATCTTAACTGATTAAATGTTCGATTGATATGTTGAACAATGTGAAATCTATCTGTAACAATTTCTGCATTCGGAAACACCTGTTTTATCCAACTACCATAATGTGCATTCATATCCATAACAACATAACGTACGTTTAAGCGTTGCTTTCTTGAATATTTTAGAAAATAACTAAGTAGATAACGACACTGTCTTGTCGGTAATATGTCAATAATTTTGCCACTTTCGCCATCAACATATATAAAATTCATCTTTGAATAACTTGTTTTTAAAGCTTTAAACTCATCAATACACAGTACTTTAGGTAAATAGCTATAAGTTTGTTTACAACTGATCACTGCCTGTTGCAT
>NZ_SPPB01000134.1 GCF_004570605.1 Granulicatella sp. WM01
ACAATAAATAAATCAGTAAACGACTATTTTTCTGATACTTATAGAAATTTATTTTCCTCTTTAATGTCCGGTCCTCTGAATCCAGTTTTTCGACAAGTAATCGCAAATACAATTGATAGCTTACAAATAAAAATAAGCAACTACTCATTAAAAGTACAACAATCATCATACAAATATAATCTCCTTTATGTCATCGCTCGACAATCAAAACTTGTAAAATCACCTGTTACGCTCTTTAAAAACTCTATATAGTATTGATTGTAACATTCCGTTTGAGCCTTGCCAACAACTTTATTTAAAATACAATGATAAAATTTTATATTTTATATTTATATTTTAATTTTTAAAATATAAAACAAAAAAAGAGAGATGCCACTTAGCCATCTCTCTCGCTTTTACTCAAACTATGTTTAGCGAACCGAACTAGATCAGTCGCTTTTAAAAAAATCCAATTAGTCTTTGTTGATTTCATAGTAGCTATCGTTCTTTATTTGTCTGAATT
>NZ_SPPB01000135.1 GCF_004570605.1 Granulicatella sp. WM01
CCTGGTACGTATGGTAACGCTGGGTTATCACTTGGCTCTTCTGGTGTCTTGTCATATGGCACTTTATCTGGATTTGCTGGCTTATTAGGCTCATCTCCTTGAATTTGTGGCACATAACTTCCTGATTTCTTGTACACGAATGTCACAACTGTTTCCTCTGTTGTTACTTTTCCTTGTACGTTTGCTGGAGTTTCTTTCAAGTAGTAAGTTACTCCGTCTTTGTCAATCGTTTTTACACCATTATCTGTTGCATTGTAGTCTGTTCCAACTTCTGCGTTTTCAACAACTGGTTCTGATGCTTTCACTTCTGCTCCAGTTTCATCAACGAATTTAGCTGTCACTGTTCCCACTGGATTTTTCTCATAAGGTACTGGTGTATCTTCTGTTGGGTCTTGTGGGTTCACAATGCTTGGTGGCACATAACCTTTTGTTTTGTCCTCTGGGTCCACTGGTGTCAATGGATTGCCATCTTTATCTTTTGGTGTGTA
>NZ_SPPB01000136.1 GCF_004570605.1 Granulicatella sp. WM01
TCTCACCCAAATCAAACACCGCTGAATGCTCTTCATGTGTTAACAAACAACGTGTGGCATAAATGTTGTCAGCGATATTCAAGAAAATATCCCCATTAAATGCTTCAATAACCAACGCTTTTGTGTGTCGTGAAAAATAAACACCTTTCCCATTTTGAACAGGTAAATAGTGATTGTTTTTAAAGCGTATATGATGTCCATCATCTATTTTACGTTCAGTAACCTTACCCAATAAGAGATTGATTTGCGATGGCTTAGGTGCCGTTTCATACACACTCTGTGTCATTTTTTCTCCAAATTGTTTATTGAACGATTTTATCCATCTTTTTAAAAAATGATTAGCTTCTTCCAGTGTTGAAATGCCATGTCGTTCCAAATCAACAGGTAATCGGGATTGTAAGGTATTGTTTAAACGTTCCACACGTCCTTTCCCCTGTGGAATAGATGTTGTTTTAAGG
>NZ_SPPB01000137.1 GCF_004570605.1 Granulicatella sp. WM01
CTTTCTTAGCAGTTGCTGCATCTTCAATAGCGTTCTTAGCAGTTGTTTTAGCGTCTGCATTTGGATTAACTTCGTTAATAGCAGTAGTACCATTTGTTTTAGCTGTGTCTACTGCTGCATTTGTTGTTGCACTATCAACATTTGCTTTTGCTTCCTTAGCCTTATCGTCAACTTCTTTCTTAGCAACATCTTTTTCTTCTTGCGTTAATTCATTACGTGCATCAATGGCTGCTTTCTTAGCAGTTGCTGCATCTTCAATAGCGTTCTTAGCAGTTGTTTTAGCGTCTGCATTTGGATTAACTTCGTTAATAGCAGTAGTACCATTTGTTTTAGCTGTGTCTACTGCTGCATTTGTTGTCGCACTATCAACATTTACTTTTGCTTCCTTAGCCTTATCGTCAACTTCTTTCTTAGCAGCATCTTTTTCTTCTTG
>NZ_SPPB01000138.1 GCF_004570605.1 Granulicatella sp. WM01
CAACAAGCTTGCTTGATACTTTAATAGCATACATTATTTTGCCCTATAAGTGCAATGATTTTTTTTAAAATCATTGCACTTATAGTGGCCCACATTTTGGGACATTTTCATTTTCGATTGACAGATTTGTCAATAGAAAATTATTATTTATTTTCTAAACCCGTGTTGTAAAATGAAGTGCAACAAATAAAAATAAACAAAAAAACATGAAAATCAGCTATACTAAAGTTGCTAAACCAAATAGATAGGAAGATTTTCATGCCCGAAGTACATTATACCACAAAACGACACTATAAACACTTACGTGATAAAGAAAGAAGTCAAATTGAAATATTATTAAACGAGGGCTATACTATTTCAAAAATTGCAACACTACTGAATCGCCATAAATCCACCATTTCACGTGAAATCAAACGTGGCTCTGTTCTACA
>NZ_SPPB01000139.1 GCF_004570605.1 Granulicatella sp. WM01
AAACCAAATAGATAGGAAGATTTTCATGTCTGAAGTACATTATACCACAAAACGACACTATAAACACTTAAGTGATAAAGAAAGAAGTCAAATTGAAATATTATTAAACGAGGGCTATACTATTTCAAAAATTGCAACACTACTGAATCGCCATAAATCCACCATTTCACGTGAAATCAAACGTGGCTCTGTTCTACAAAAACAATACCTTTATGGCTATAAAGAAGTATTACAATCAACATATTTTAGTGATACTGCTCATCTACTATCTCAACAAAGAAAACAACACTCTACTAAGTGTTCTATTCGGCATAAACTATCTACACAGTTTATGTCACAATTGATTTCTACACTATCTCAAAAGATTAGAATACATAGTGTTGATTCCTTTGTTAATACTTATAAAAAGCAGCATTCTGATGAA
>NZ_SPPB01000013.1 GCF_004570605.1 Granulicatella sp. WM01
CACACAAAAGCGTTGGTTATTGAAGCATTTAATGGGGATATTTTCTTGAATATCGCTGACAACATTTATGCCACACGTTGTTTGTTAACACATGAAGAGCATTCAGCGGTGTTTGATTTGGGTGAGAATATAAAAAAAGAAAGACGCCAATACGTTCCACCACAATCACACCCGTGGAAACTGGCATCTTTCAAACGCTATCTCAAGAGTATTGGAAAAACTCTTGAAGAGTATCAAGACAACAAGCTTGCTTGATACTTTAATAGCATACATTATTTTGCCCTATAAGTGCAATGATTTTTTTGAAAATCATTGCACTTATAGTGGCCCACATTTTGGGACATTTTCATTTTCGATTGACATACTTGTTTTTTAATCACTTTTTATGACATTTATTTTATATAGACTAAAATTACTTAGTTAGCGACTGGAACTTGAACGGGGTTCAGTAGGTGCCTGATTGTTTTGTCGCTGTTCACTTGTTTGTTGTGATTGTCCACTCTGGCTCGATGTTTCAGGTGGTAATAGTGACTGAATTAAGTTTGACCAGTACGCATTTAATGTGTCTGAACTTTCTCCTGGAGCAAATTGATATGAAATAGCATAAGGTGGACGACTAGTTAAAAATAAATCTGATGTCATTGGTCCTGTAATGTTCAATTTGCTGCCATTATTCAATGTGATTTCTCCAGGTAATGTTCCAGTGGCACTTAATACACTTGAGGTCATGACATTATTAGGCTGTGTGCTAAACTGTTTAGTAGTGTCAAAATACTCAGGAGCAGCACTATGTATAGCATTGGCGATATTTGCCCATAATTGTTGTGTTCTTATATAAATTGGACCGTCTGAATTAGTTATGGCAAATACATGATTTACACCATGATTATTGTCAAAACCGGACCATTGTCCGATTGTAATTTGAGGCGTGCTGACAATTACCCACATATCTTGATAATTATCAGATGTTCCTGTTTTTCCGTAGCGTTGAGGGAATGTGAAATTCACATATCGTTTAAAATAAGACGTTGTTCCTCCTTCAACAGAATCGTTCAACATAGAACGCAGAATATAAGCTGTTCCGGCGTTGAATACTTGAGTTTCTTTTTTCTCATGTTGATACACAATATTGCCTTGATTATCTTCAATACGTTCAATGAGATAAGGCGTAATATGTTTTCCGTCATTGGCAAATGTTGTATAGGCACTAGTTTGCTCTACAACACTAGGCCCTGTAGAAAAGCCACCTAAAGATGCCGCTTCATTTAAATATTCACTAGAATCAATAGCAGAAATTCCCATATTTTTCATATATGAACCTGTATCAATTCCTTTTTGAAGCATGGCAGAATACAAGTGAACTGTGGGATTATTTAAAGACATTTTTAAAGCATATCTTGCACTGACAAATGTATTGGATACTCTATTATCAGCATTTGTAGGTGTCCAATAACTTCCGTCTTGTTGACGTCGGCTAATGGCAGTATCCCCTAAAATTGTTGCTGGGTAAATAAAGTTTTGGTCAATAGCAGGACCATAAACTAACAACGGCTTGATTGTTGAACCGGGGGAGCGTCTTGTTGAAAAGGCGTGGTCTGTTTGAGAAACAGAAAAATCTCGTCCGCCAACAAATCCTAAAATTTTACCTGTGGCGTTTTCAATAGCCACACTCCCAATTTGTGGTGGTTCTGTTGCAGTTTTTATTTCACCTGTAGTAGAGTCTGTATATGTTGTTTGATAAGATTCACCTAGCAAATAAATATTGTCCGCCGTACCAGACTGCATAGCCTCATAGACCTTTTTATCAATAGTAGAGTAGACTTTATAACCAGAACTTGCCAGTAAATTAGCCGCTTTAAAATAATATTGATTATACAATTCAACAGAAGCATCAACAGTTGACCAATCTTTTCCGTCTTGTTTAATTTGTTGCTTCATTAAAGCAATGACAGCTTCACGATGGACAGCTTGATATAAATAAGAATGTAAAGCAACTGTACTGTTTTGTGGTTGTAAAAAGTCTTTAGTAATATCGTAGTTTTGAGCCTCTTCTAGTTCTGCATCGTTAATATAGCCATTGCGATGCATGGCAGTTAAAACAATTTTCATACGTGCAATACCAGCGTCAAGATCTTGTTTAATTGTTCCGATATTTGTATAAGGTGTATACGCATAAGGCGATTGTGGCAATCCAACCAAAAATGCAGCTTGTGGTAAAGTTAAATCTTTAGCTTGTTTTCCAAAAACACCTTCTGCTGCAGCTTGAATGCCGGCAATATTTTGTCCGGAGTTATTACGTCCAAAAGAGGAAACATTGAGATAGGCATTCAAAATATCATCTTTTGAAAAATATTTTTCCACACGCATAGCTAGTAAAATTTCTTTTGCTTTACGTGTAAAAGTCAATTCATTGGTCAATAATTGTTGTTTGACTAATTGTTGTGTTAGTGTTGAACCTCCTGTTTGACTATCTGATCCAGATATTTCTTGTAAAATAGCTCTTAAAACAGCTTTAGGTACAATGCCATTATGTGTATAGAATGAGTCATCTTCTGTTGCAATAATGCCTTGCTTCACGTAATCAGAAATTTCCTGTAAAGGCACAACTTTTCTCACTAAATCAGATTGAACCTCTGAAATCATATCGCCATCTTGAAAAAATAGAGCAGACGCTTGATTTAAAGAACCTAATTGTGTTTGCATTTGTGTTTGGCTAGGCACAGACGTATGAGAAATAATATTGGCAAAATAGCCTAATCCAATCCCAAGTCCTAGACTCATTAGGAAACACAAGCAAAGGAGCGTTAAATAAAATAAGCGTTTTGTTACTCCAAAGCTAATATTAAAAATTGACATTGCTTGCTTAGTTAAAGATTTCTGTTTAATCGTATGGATATGCTGCTTCATGCGATTAAGTAATTCATGTAATTTTTCGTTTTTCATACAATACCTCTCTTAGCTCATTATAGCAAATTCTAAACGAACTGGCTATGTATTATGATAAGGAATCTCTAAATTTCATGAGTTGATTAGCCAGTAATTGTTCATAGCGTCCAGTGGTATTGGGAATATAGTACCGTTTATCTTTCAATTCCTTAGGAAGATACTCTTGTTTTACCCAATGATTAGGATAGTGATGAGGATATTTATATTCATTTCCACGTCCTAAATATTCGGCACCTTGATAATGGTTATCTCTTAAATGTGGAGGAATTTGTCCATAATTTCCTTTTTTCACATCACTTAAAGCATGGTCTATCGCCATAATTGTGGAGTTTGATTTTGGAGAAAGAGCCAAATCAATGACCGCCATAGCTAGTGGAATTCGAGCCTCTGGAAATCCTAAACGTTCAGCACTTTGTATAGCGTTTAATGTACGATGAACTGCAGAAGGATTAGCAAAGCCTATATCTTCATAAGCAACGACCGTTAAGCGCCTTGCAATAGTTGGTAAATCGCCAGATTCAATTAAGCGTGCCAAATAATGTAAGGAAGCATCTACATCACTTCCACGGATAGATTTTTGAAAAGCTGAAATGGTGTCATAATGAGCATCGCCGCCTTTATCATGCACTAAAAATTTTTTTTGCAAACATTCACTTGTAATCTCTGTTGTAATATGAATGATATTATCTTCATCAGCAGGAGTAGAAAGAACAGCTAATTCTAAAGCGTTTAAACTACTTCTAAGATCACCACCTGTTGCTCGTGAGAGATGTATTAGAGCCTCTTGACTTAAATCTACCTGATAGTTACCAAGTCCATTTTGAGTATCTTTTAAAGCGAATTGAATCCCATTTGCAATATCTTGTTCGGAGAGTGGGAACAATTCAAAAATTTGTGTTCTACTTCTAATGGCAGGATTAATGCTAATAAAAGGATTCTCTGTTGTAGCTCCAATTAAAATGATAAGTCCACTTTCTAAGTGTGGCAATAAAAAATCTTGTTTCACCTTATTTAAACGATGAATTTCATCTAAAAGTAAAATAACTTGTCCAGTTAGTTTTGCCTCCTCGACAACAATATCCAAATCTTTTTTTGAGTCTGTGGCTGCATTCAATGTACGAAAAGGTAGTTGCATACTTCCAGCTATCGCACTTGCAATACTTGTTTTTCCAATGCCTGGTGGTCCATATAAAATCATGGAAGATAATCGCTTAGAAATGACCATACGTTGAATAATCTTTTCTTGACCAACAAGATGTTGTTGACCAACAATGTGTTCAATATGTTTCGGACGCATTCTAAAGGCTAGTGGCTTTAAATTTGTCATATATGGCTCCTTTCTTTGTTATGTCTAGTTTATTATACCACAATCATCATGTAACCGTATAAAAATTGTTGAAAATGCCTATTTTATTGAAAGGTTTTCTAAAAAAACAGATGATGATTTTAGATAAACGAAAAAATGATTGTTAAAAGGGATAATGCATGAGTATAGTCTAGTAAATCCATGAGATATAAAATCTTGTTCTGTAAATCTGTTTTAAGGAAAAGTATGACTAAAAATTAAAAAGAGTACAGCAAAAAACTTTCTTAAACAATTATCGCAATCTGAGGCGAAATATGGTAAAATGAAACGTATGAGCACAATATAACGTGTGCGTAAAGTTAGTGCGTAAATGTACTATAAATGAAGGAGATGACGTTATGTTAGGTATGAAATCTGTTAACGCAATGCGCTTTTTAGGTGTTGACATGATTAACAAAGCAAAATCAGGACATCCCGGAGTAGTTTTGGGTGCTGCTCCAATGGCGTATGCCTTATTTGCAAACCATATAAGAATTACCCCAAATAGAACAAAATGGTTTAATCGTGATCGTTTTGTCCTTTCTGCTGGTCATGGGTCAGCATTACTATATGCTATTTTACATTTAGCACAATACGACGATGTGACGATAGATGAGTTGAAACAATTTCGTCAATTGCATTCTAAAACACCAGGGCATCCTGAATATGGATACACTAAAGGTGTGGACGCAACGAGTGGACCTTTAGGACAAGGGATTTCGACAGCAGTTGGGATGGCTTTAGCTGAACGTTATTTAGCTGCTCAATTTAATCGCCCGAACTTTCCTGTAGTAGATCATTATACGTATGCCATTTGTGGTGATGGTGATTTTATGGAAGGGGTTAGTGGTGAGGCAAGTTCATTTGCTGGACTACAAAAGTTAGGAAAATTAATTGTTTTATACGATTCAAATGATATTTGTTTAGACGGAAAAACTGATGATGCATTTACTGAAAATGTGCGTCAACGTTATGATGCGTATGGTTGGCATACAGTATTAGTACAAGACGGAAATGATTTAGAGGCTATTTCTAAAGCTATTGAGGAAGCCAAACATGATCCACGTCCATCATTGATTGAAATTAAAACAATTATTGGATTTGGTTCTCCAAAACAAGGTACAAATGCTGTGCACGGAGCACCACTTGGACAGGAAGACACACAAATAGCACGTGAAAATCTAAAATGGGAGTATGCTCCGTTTGAAATTCCAGAAGATGTATATGCTGATTTTAAAGAGCATGTTGTAGATCGTGGTCAAACTGCTTATGAAACGTGGAAAGCAATGGTTAAAGAGTATTACGAAGCATTTCCAGAGTTGGCAGATGCCTTTAAACGTGCTGCACATAATGATGTGTTAAGTGAATTGACACAAGCAGATTTCCCAACGTATGAAGTTGGTTTCAAACAAGCTACACGTAACTCATCTCAAGATGCTTTAAATGCTATTTCTAAAGTATCTGCACAATTTTTGGGTGGGTCAGCAGACTTGGCACATTCTAATATGACGATGATTAAATCAGATACACTACAAGACGATACACATAGAGATCAACGTAATATTCAATTTGGTGTACGTGAGTTTGCTATGGGAACAATTTTAAATGGAATGGCTTTACACGGAGGATTGCGTGTGTTTGGTGGGACATTCTTTGTCTTTAGTGATTATTTAAAAGGAGCAATACGTTTAGCTGCTTTACAAAAATTGCCAATTACTTATGTGTTAACGCATGATAGTATTGCCGTAGGCGAAGATGGACCAACACATGAACCTATTGAACATTTAACAGCTTTGCGTGCTTTGCCAAACATGAATGTTATTCGTCCAGCAGATGCTGTGGAAACACAAGCAGCATGGTATTTGGCAGCAACATCAACGCAAACACCAAGTGCTTTAGTGTTGTCTAGACAACCATTGCCAGTATTGGAAAATAGTAGTTTTGAAGGTGTTGCTAAGGGAGCATACGTTGTGTATGAAACAACAGAAAATCCTAAGTACATTTTATTAGCTTCTGGTTCAGAAGTTTCTCTAGCTATTCAAGCAGCGAAAGTATTAGAAGAACAAGGAAAAAATGTTCGAGTTGTAAGTTGTCCAAGTTTAGAATTATTTGAACAACAAACACAAGAATATAAAGATTCTATCTTACCTTCTCATACAAAACGTTTAGCAATTGAAATGGGTGCTAGCATGCCATGGTATCGTTACGTTGGATTGAAAGGTGACGTGCTAGGAATTGATCGTTTTGGCGAAAGTGCTCCAGCACAAGATTTATTAGCATACTTCGGCTTTACAGTTGAACATGTGGTTGAGCGTGTTAATGCTCTAGGATAATACATAAACAAGCGATAAAGTGCTCGCATTAAAGAGTGCTCTATCGCTTGTTGTTGTATAAAGTTTTGAAAAAGTTTGAAAATATATTCTATTGCTAGATGTTGTTTTCTACAAATATAGAATAAATTGACAATATCTACTGGGAAAAAGTAAATATTTTTGAAATTACGGGGAACCAGTGTCTATAAATGTTGATTTTTCGCAATTTTTGTTATTTATAGAGTTCCGTTAAAGTGTAATACTTATATTAAAAATAATTTTAGAGTAAAATAAAAATAGACAGGCTAAAAATATTTTTTTTGAAAGCAGGTCAAAATTCAAAAAGTCTGGGAATGGTTTGTTTTACGGAGCATGTATCAAGATAGGTGTAAGAAAACGTTTCTTCTTGGAATCTATAACATGTTACAAAAAGTTGACTATTTGAATTGGAACCATGTGAAAAGGATTGTCTTTATAACAAGGTACAGACATGTTTGACTTAAAGGCAGTCAAGCCTGTTTTTATGGTTACTTTATTGAAGATATTTACTGTTTCAAAATAAAAATTCGTGTTGTGGAACAGGAAAGTTTCACAACACGAATAAATATGTGGACTATAACTAATAGTTAGTTATAGTTTTAAGTATATTATATAAATTTATTTTGGCAAAGAAACGCTTTAATCACGTTTAGTGCATTTAAGGTTTTGGAATAGATAATGTCATTAACACACCTGTTTGTGTATTTTCGGCATGTAATTTTCCATTATGATGTCGGACAAGCTCTTGAGCTAAAGATAAGCCTATACCAATGCCAGTTTGCTTATGTTGACTTCCACGATAAAATCGTTCAAATATATAAGGAAGATCATGTTTAGGAATTAATGGTCCAGTATTATGGACTTTAATTGTTGTAAAGAAAATAGAATCTTCTAAAGTTAATGTAATCTTTCCGTGAGGTGATGTATAGTCTATAGCATTTTTAAGCACATTAGTGAGTGCTTCTCTTAAATAAAATACATCAGCAAACAATGTACTGTCTTGTATATGTGTTTCAATAGTAATGTGGTTGTGTTGTGTTAAAACATCAAATCGCTGAAGAATGCTATTGATAAATTCATGTGTGTCTGTAGCAGTAATATTGACTTGAATAACACCAGCATCTAATCGTGCAAGTAACAGTAAAGATTGGACAAGATATTCAATGCGTTCAATTTGTGGTTCAAGTTGTTCAATTTTTTCATTTGTTCGCTCATTAAGAGGCAAAATCTTTAAGGTATCACTCACTACCATTAAGGAAGTGAGTGGTGTTTTTAGTTGATGTGAAATATTGGCAATATGCTTATTCAAATAATTTTTATGTTGAATTGCCGTATCTCGTTGGGTGTATAGGCTTGTTGCCATATCATATAATTGATTATTCAAAAAGGAAAGTTCTCCCTCTTTATTTTGTCGAATATCGTAAGGTTTATGATGATATGACAACTCTTGAACAAACTGTTGCAAAGTATTGATATGTGCATAAAATTTCTTGAAATGTAAAGTAATGGCTAAAAGTGTAGCACCAACAAATGCTGACCAGCCTAACCATAGCCAAAGAAGAGGTGTTGATACACTTGGAAACTCTAAATGTGGTGTTATAGAAAGATTGGTTAGACGATTAAATTCCTCTTGTGCCTGTGGAGAGAGAATGCCCTCATTGAAAAAAGTATCTAATGAATCTTGTGTATGCACTACAGCTAGTGATTTGGTTAAATGGTATGTCGCATCTATGTGGTAACTACGATACACCAAATGTAAACTGATGTGTAACAGTATGCCACTAAGAATGGTGATAATAATCCACAAGTAGAGTGCTCTTTTTGCTTCTGGATTACGATAAATAGAGAATACTGTTTTCATATTTTTACCTCATTAGGAAGCAGTCGGTATCCTATTCCTCGTTTGGTTTCAATCAATACAGTATCTTGTTCAATTTTGTGACGGACACGTCGTAATGTAACCGTTAATGTATTGTCGTTGACAAATTCTCCATGGTTATCCCAAAGATAAGCCAACAACTGCTCTCGTGTTAAGATTTGACCAATATTATGATACAAATAGAAAAATAGTCGGTGTTCGGTAGGGGTAAATAAAATTTCTTTATTGCCGTTGAACACCTGTTGGTTAACCTCATCAATTTTCAAATGAGCTAAATGTGTCAATGATGGCTGCTCACCCAGACGGTGTCGCTTAATAATAGCTTGTACTCTTGCTAGGAGAATAGGTAATCTAAATGGTTTTGTAATGTAATCATCACTTCCAAATTGAAAGGTATCAACAATGGTTTGCTCATCATCAATAGCACTAATAAAAACAATTTTAGGAGGGTGATTTAAATTTTTAGCAAAAGTGATGCCATTTCCGTCAGGCAAAGAAATATCTAATAATAGCAAATCCACGTGTTGTGTCTGTAATATTTGATTTGCCATTCGTAATGTTTCTGCATGCCAAGTTGTATATCCGGTGTTATTAAGAATAAGTTGGATACCTTCAGCAATTGCTTTTTCGTCCTCCACAATTAGTATAGAAACGATGAAAATCCCTCCTTTTGTAGTTATTGTTCTTTTTTGAAGCATAAAATCTGTTAGGTGTAGTTGTAGGTTTCATGACATAAAAAATCACATCTACTTGAAAAAGATGTGTTCGCTCCAAAATGCCGTGTGTTATGCACACGTTGAATTTTAGTCGCTCCAGCACTTTTTGCTGCGTTCGTGTCACACCTTTCCTCACATCCTGTTATAGTTGAGTTCGATGTCGCACTCTCTTGAAAAACGTTGTTAGTCGCTCATATTCAGTTGTCGCTATGCGACACATTGAATATGGAACGCTCCGGCACAATTTTTTCATCGTTCGTAACGCGCAACATCTCACATCCTGTAGTTGAGTTCGGAAAGGTACTCACTTGAAAAAGATGTGTTCGCTCCAAAATGCCGTGTGTTATGCACACGTTGCATTTTAGTCGCTCCAGCACTTTTTGCTGCGTTCGTGTCACACCTTTCCTCACATCCTGTTTTTTAATTATAATCAATATAGTTTTAACTGTCAAAGTTAGGGGTTTTGCTATATAATTAGAGATGAGGTGAGGTGTACGTGAAAGAATTAGAACAAGAACAGTTCGAGTATTGGCATAAACATCAGGAATTTGAAAAGATTGTGCATTATGTTGATTTGCTTAAAGAACCTAATTATGAACAATTAGGCTCTAAAGCGTCAGCCTTAAGTAATTTAAGACGTTATTACGATGCACTTGATGTTTTAGAGTATATTCGAGATAACGGAAAGCAGGATCCAAAATGGCATTATCGCTATGGGTATATTATGATTTGTTTAGAAAATTATGAAAAAGCTGAAAAACATTTATTGAAAGCTGTTAAGTTAGATGATAAACTAAGCGATGCATGGTATTTATTAAGCCAACTGTACCGTTATTTTGGTGATTTATCGAAAGAGGCTTGGGCAAATGAACGTTTGAAAGATATGGATTCAATAGAAGAAGACTTAGTTTATGATAATTTTGTTACACATCAAAAGTTTAATAAAAATTATAAATTATTGGCGAATTTTGAGTGTTCTTCGGTACATCAAAAACAACAATTAATTCATAGTTATCAAAAAATGATCTATGCTTTAGAACATGTTGTTACAGATTATAAGCAAATTCCATTACTAGCAATCGGTTTGGCTGAAACAATTAAGACAATTATAGGGCACATTCCTGAATCTGATGAACGATTATCAGTAAATTTGGTAGGTGAATTAGCGTATATTTTAGATTGGTTTGGAGTAAAAATGAATATTATTGAGAAAACGTTGTATGTTTTTTCGTATACTATTATTGTAGAAACTCACAAAGGTGATGAAATTAATCCTCAACATCTTATCCAGTTATTAGACTGGATGGAGGAAGATAATCATCAGGCGATTGTTGATTTCTTCTTTTCTCTTTTACCTGAGCAGCAAACTTACGCTTATGCTGAGTGGCTTATTCAAGCGTTTATTCATTTACAAGAATATGATTGTGCAAGAGATTATTTGGATAAATACGTTCAAATTGGTCAACATCAAGCATTTTGGCAATATTGGTATGGTCTGGTTTTAGTGAATCAACATGATTTCCAACAAGCAAAAGATTATTTGTTAAAAGCTGTCGATTTGGAGAAAAATTATCGAGAAGCATGGCATTTGCTAGAGTATGTTTATTTACACGGTTTGCAAGATCTTAAAATGGCGAACTGGGCAAGAGAGCAACGAGAGTTGTATTGTGATAACATGAAATAAGGAGAGAAAATAATGACAAATTTAAAAGAGCTAGTAGGTAGAAAAGCAGCAGACTATGTAGAAAACGGTATGATTGTAGGGTTAGGGACAGGTTCGACTGCCTATTATTTTGTTGACGAGTTAGCCGTTAGAATGAAAAAAGGATTGAATATTGTAGGGGTAACAACGTCAAAGGCGACAGAAGAACAAGCAAAGCAATTAGGTATTCCTTTAAAAAGCATTGACGAAGTGGAAAGTATTGATGTGACAGTAGATGGTTCTGATGAAGTTAATCCACGCTTTAATGGGATTAAAGGTGGAGGAGGTGCTTTATTGTTTGAAAAAATAGTAGCTAGTCGTTCAAAACGAGTGATTTGGATTGTGGATCAATCAAAATGTGTTGATACATTAGGAGCGTTTCCTTTACCAGTTGAAGTGGTTAAATATGGGTCAACACATTTGTTACATTATTTTGAAACTAAAGGCTATCAGCCAGTACTAAGACATAAAGATAATCAAGTTTATGTGACAGATGATGGAAACTATATTATTGATTTACATTTGAAAGAAATTGTAGATGAGTATGCATTGGCAAAAGAATTAGACAGTTTAACAGGGGTTGTTGAGCATGGTCTATTCTTAGATTTAACACAACTTGTTTTAGTTGGAACAGAACAGGGGGTTCAAATAAAAGAACATGTTTAGAATGGTAAATTTAATCGAAAAAAAACGTGATGGAGTAGAATTAACGTCACAAGAAATTGAGTGGATAATCGAACAATTTACGCAAGGACATATTCCGGACTATCAAATGAGTGCTATGGCTATGGCAATATTATTCCAAGGTATGACGCATGAGGAATTAGGTGCAATGACGTTAGCGATGGCAAAATCGGGAGATCAATTTGATTTAAGTGCAATTCATGGCATTAAAGTAGACAAGCATTCTACTGGTGGTGTAGGGGATACAACGACTTTAGTGCTTGCTCCTCTTGTTGCTAGTGTAGGTGTTCCGGTCGCTAAAATGAGTGGCCGTGGTTTAGGGCATACAGGCGGAACTATTGATAAATTAGAAGCTATTCCAGGGTTTAAAGTAGAAGTTTCAGAAGAAGAATTTATTCATTTAGTTAATACAAATCATATTGCAATTGCTGGGCAAAGTGGAAATTTAACTCCCGCAGATAAAAAGCTATATGCTTTGCGTGATGTGACGGGAACAGTACAGTCTATTCCGTTAATTGCCAGTTCTATTATGAGTAAAAAAATAGCTTCAGGTGCTGATGCTATCGTATTAGACGTTAAAGTTGGAGCGGGAGCATTTATGAAAACTGTTGAGGAAGCAGAACAGTTAGCTCGTGAAATGGTAGCAATAGGGAAACAAGTTGGACGTCAAACAATGGCGATTATTTCAAATATGGATCAACCTTTAGGCGTTGCTGTTGGAAATGCGAATGAAGTTATTGAGGCAATAGAGACGTTGAAAGGGAATGGACCTAGTGATTTGACAGAGTTGTGTCTAGTTTTAGGATCACAAATGGTGTATTTAGCCTCGGGAGCAAAAAGCATTGCTGAAGCTAGAGAAAAATTAGAAGAGAATATAAGAAACGGAAAAGCCTTAGACGTTTTAAAAACCTTCATTTCATCACAAGGTGGAGATGCCAGTATTGTAGATGATGTAACAAAATTACCACAAGCAAAATGGAACTATGATATTTGTGCGAAAACAGATGGTTATGTGACAAATATTGTGGCTAATGATATTGGTGTAGCAGCCATGATGCTTGGTGCAGGGCGTGCAACAAAAGAGAGTGAAATTGATTTGTCTGTGGGAGTGTCTGTGTTAAAAAAAGTTGGAGATGCTGTAAAATCGGGGGACGTGTTGGCTAAAATTCATACAAATCGGACGGATAATGAAGAAGTTATACAAAAAATACAGAATGCTTATACTATAGGGGATATTTGTGAAGCACTACCTCTAATTTATAAAGTGGTAACAGAGTAAAATTATGGCAGAAATTAAACGAGTTGGTATTTTAGGAGGAACATTTAACCCGCCACATATTGCACATTTAATTTGTGCACAATGTGTTGGTGAGACATTACGTTTGGATAAAGTGTATTTTATGCCAAGTGCAATTCCGCCACATAAAAATGGAAAACAGACAATAGACAGCCAACATAGAGAGGAAATGGTTCATTTGGCTATTGAACATAATCCTTTGTTTGATATAGAAATGTATGAGGTTATTAAAGGTGGAGTGAATTATACGTACGATACCATTCAATATTTAAAGAGAAAACATGGTAATAGTGAAATTTATTTTATTATTGGTGCAGATATGATTGAAAATCTACCAACATGGTATAGAATTAATGAGTTAGTCAATGACGTGAATTTTGTAGGGGTTAATCGTCCAGGGTATGATATGGAAAGTGTTTATCCTATCATTTCTCTTGAGGTGCCGTCTATAGAAATCAGCTCGTCATATATTCGAGAGCAAGTTCGCCTAAACAAAAGTATTCAGTATTTAGTACCAAAGTGCGTAGACACATATATTCAAGAGAAAGGATTATATCAATAAATGTTAGATGAAATATTGCGTCAACAAATTATAAAATGTGTTGAAAAGCAAATGTCACAAAAACGTTTTGCGCATGTGTTGCGTGTCGAGCAAAAAGCTATTGAATTGGCAAAACGATATGAAGTGAACATAGCCTCATGCCAGCTAGCCGCTTTATTGCATGATTACGCTAAAGAATGGTCTATGGAAGAGTATAAACAAGCGGTAGAACGTTATGGTATTCCAAAAATCATGCTAACCTATGGTAGTAATATTTTGCACGGTCCGGTCGCAGCACACCTAGCTAAAGAAAAATATGAGATTAATGATGATGTTTTTCAAGCTATTTATTATCATACTATTGGGCATACAAAAATGTCTGATATAGCTAAAGTGTTGTACATTGCAGATTACACAGAAGATGGACGGCAATTTGATGGAGTGGATCAAGCAAGATACTTATCAATGGAAAATTTAGATCAAGCAATCATATACCGTTTAAAACAAACGCTTATGCATTTAGTGGAAATAGAGAAAACTATTTTTCCAGATATGATTGCAACGTACAACTATTGGATTAGCCACGTAAAAAATTAAGATAATGTAGGAGAAAATAATTTGGAAAAAAAGAGTGAAGAAATTTTAGAAACAGTGATTTTAGCAGTTGATGATAAATTAGCCCAAGAAACGCTTGCTTTAGATGTTCGAGGGTTAACAGGATTAGCAGACTTTTTTGTGATTACGCAAGGACGTAATGAAAAACATGTTGAAGCTATTGTGCAAAATGTTATAGAACAGGCACATAAGCAACAGATTGATGTTAAAAATGTTGAGGGAAAAGATACTGGCTTATGGACATTAATTGATTTGAATGACGTGATTGTGCATGTGTTTTATCCAAGTGAGCGGGCACATTATAACTTAGAGAAATTGTGGAGTGATGCCCCACTTTATGATATTTCTGCATGGATTAGTGACAAACATGGTTTATAATCGTTTTGCTAAAACGTATGATATACTAATGGATAAGTCACTTTATCCAAAATGGAAATCGTATGTAGATAGAGTGGCATGTAAACAAGATAAATTGTTAGAATTAGCTTGTGGAACTGGGGAACTTTCAGTGTTGTTGGAGCATGATTATGCTGTGATAGCTAGTGATATTTCAGAGGACATGCTTTTACTTGCTCAAGAAAAATTGACCAAATCAGAAATTTGGCAAGTGGATATGTGTGATTTATCTGCATTCAATCAGATTGATATTATTACATGCTTTGCAGATTCTATATGTTATTTACCTGATGAAGAGCATGTGAAATGTGCTTTTCATCAAGTTTATCAGACACTTACGTCTGATGGGAAATATTTGTTTGATGTGCATTCTATATTTCAAATTGTTGAAGGTTTTGCACAGTATACTTATCATCATGTTGATGAACACATGGTATTTGTGTGGGAAAGTTTTGAAGGAGAAGATCCCTATAGTGTGGAGCATGAATTAACGTGTTGTCAAGAATTAGAGAATGGGACTTATGAGCGTTATGATGAAATTCATTATCAACGGACATATCCTCTAGAGCTGTATATACAATGGTTAAAACAGGTGGGATTTCAACGTATTGAAGTTACGGCAGATTTTGGTCAGAGTGACATAACGGATCAAACAACACGTTGGTTTTTTACATGTTATAAATAGATTAATGATGTATGTAATGTATTATACAGGTACTATGATAGGGAAAAAGAATTTTGTCAAATGATGTTAGTGTTTCATTTAGTGATATAAAAATCATCGAGACTGGAAAAAAACTAAGATTTTAGCCTTTTAATTAACATTTGAAAAATTGAAAACAGGTTAGAATCAACGTTTTTGACGACATTATTATAAGTTGTTTTATTTTTAAGACTTTGTCCCCAGTCCGATTTATTGTACACTTTAAAAATGAAGCAAGTATATGGAGTATTTTTAGTTCAAGAAAAATGATTTAAACAATCTTAATAGGGCTGAAAAGTCTATCAAATCAGTATGCTTATTGTCAGGGTACGCTCATGCTATAAACCTTGACAACTGCATACCGATTTGAAAAGAAAAAATTAACCCTATTAAGAAAAAACAACTTAATATTTGCTGGAATTTTTACTTACCAACATAATTTGACGAAGAGCTGAAAATAGTGGAAAGATTTTTTGAATCTTTCCACTATTTTATGTTTAGAAATTTTTTCCAGTCTTATTTGGAACTATTTATTTTTTTATGATTAGTTAAAAAGCTTTGAAACAGCAGCTTTTACAGCTTCTTCATCAGCAAGATAAGGAATAGTAATATGGTCGCTACCTTCGCGCATTTTATTGTATTCAATAGATGTTTCAATAGCGTGCTCGTTCCTTGCCCAGTTACGACGAGCAACACCACCCATAGTATCCCAAGCGATTGCAGATTTGATAATGTCATCGCACAACTCACTACCATCTAATACTAGACCGAAACCACCGTTGATTGATTTTCCGATACCAACACCGCCACCATTATGCAAAGCAATTAAGCTCATGCCACGTGCAGCATTTCCTGCATAACATTGTGTAGCCATATCAGCAGTGACGTTACTACCGTCTTTAATATTTGATGTTTCACGGAATGGAGAGTCAGTTCCTGACACGTCATGATGATCACGACCTAACATGACTGGTCCAATTTTTCCTTCACGGATTAATTGATTGAATTTAAGTGCAATATTAACACGTCCCATGGCGTCTTGGTATAAAATACGTGCTTGTGTTCCGACAACAAGTTGATTTTTCTCTGCATCACGAATCCAATTATAGTTGTCACGGTCTTGATAGCGACGTGTTGGATCAATAACTTCCATGGCAGCTTTATCTGTAGCCATTAAATCTTCATGTTTTCCACTTAAACATACCCAACGGAATGGTCCATATCCATAATCAAATAACATAGGTCCCATAATATCTTCAACGTATGATGGCCAAATAAATCCATCTTTATCATCTATACCGTTTTTAGAAATTTCTTTAATGCCGGAATCATAAACTGATTTCATAAAGGCATTTCCATAGTCAAAGAAGTAAGTCCCTTTTTCTGTTAGAGATTTAATCACTTTATAGTGGCGAGCTAATGTTTCGTCTACTAAGCGCTTAAATGTGCCTTGATCTTCACCTAATAAACGTGTGCGTTCCTCAAAGGAAATACCTACTGGACAGTATCCACCAGTATAAACGTTATGGCAAGAGGTTTGATCTGATAACAAATCAACGTGAATATTTTCTCTGTCAATATATTCTAATAAATCAACAATATTTCCATGATAAGCAATAGAAGTTGATTCTTGTTTATCTAAGTATTCTTTTGCTAAAGCCATTGTATCCTCTGGTGTTTGGCATACTTGGCTAATCCAACCTTGAGAATGACGTGTTTCAATACGAGATTCATCTACTTCAGCGACGATAGCTACAGCATTAGCGATTTCTCCAGCTTTACCTTGAGCACCACTCATACCACCTAAACCGGAAGAAATGAATAGTTTTCCACGTAAATCACCTTCATCAGCAATGCCTAATTTTAAACGACCTGCATTGAGAAGTGTATTGAATGTGCCGTGAACAATACCTTGTGGACCGATATACATCCAACCACCAGCAGTCATTTGTCCGTAGTTTGTGACCCCCATTTGTTCTGCGATTTCCCAATCGTGCATATTATCGTATTCTCCAACTAAAAGACCGTTTGTAATAATAACACGTGGAGCATCTTTTTTAGATTTGAATAGGCCTAATGGATGTCCAGATTCAACCACTAACGTTTGTTCATCAGTCATTTCTTCTAAGTATTTCATAATTAAATGATATTGCATCCAGTTTGAACATACTTGCCCAGTTTCTCCGTAAGTAACTAACTCATAAGGATATAAAGCTACTCTAAAATCTAAATTATTGTCAATCATGACTTGCATAGCTTTAGCAGCCGTACATTTTCCTTTATATTCATCAATAGGTTTTCCGTAAATTCTTTCTTTTGGATACCAACGATAACCGTAAATTCTTCCTCTTGTTTTCAACTCCTCTAAAAATTCGGGGATAATTTCTTCATGATATTTAGATGGAATATAACGTAAAGCATTTTTTAATGCGATTTCTGTCTGTGCAGGAGTTAATCTAAACCCACGATCTGGTGCACGGCGAATACCTGGTTCAAAGACTGTTTTTTCTGGCAATACATCATCTAATTTGATTGTCATGGCAGCTTCAATGTCTTTATAATTAATCATAATAAACCTCCAAAATTGTTTTTTGACGCTTTTACTATATAATGTAAGCGTAGGTGAAATGTCTTTTAGTACAAAAAAAAGATAAATAATAACTAAAAGAAAAAAACGTCTAAATTTGACAAAAATTTGACACTTTCAAGTTACATTATATATATCAAAAAAAGAGGTGAATATAACATGCATGCAGATAAATTGTTTATAAATATTGGTCAGTTGTTTTGTCCTAAAGATTTAGGAAGAGCTTTAAAAGGTCATGAAATGAATGAAGCACTTATTTTAGAGAATGCATATTTAGCAGTAAAAGACGGTAAGATTTTGGCAAAAGGTGTAGGAGAATATCAAGAATATTGTCATGAACATACTGAAATCATTGATTGCCAAGGGAAATTGGTGACACCTGGACTAATTGATTCGCACACTCATTTAGTTTATGGTGGAAGTCGTGAACACGAATTTGCAAAAAAATTAAATGGTGTTAGTTATCTTGATATTTTAAAACAAGGCGGTGGCATTTTAAGTTCTGTTAGAGCAACAAGAGAAGCCAGTTTTGAAACATTAGTGGAAAAATCAGAACGTTTATTAAATTATATGTTGGAACACGGAGTTACTGCCGTTGAAGCTAAAAGCGGATATGGTCTAAATTGGGAAACAGAAAAGAAACAATTAGATGTTGTCAAAGTGTTAAATGATACTCACCCTATTGAATTGGTATCTACATTCATGGCAGCACATGCTATTCCTGAAGAATATAAAGGGCGTTCACAAGAGTTTTTGGATAGTATTGTCAATGAAATGCTTCCAAAAGTAAAAGAAGAAAATTTAGCAGAATTTTGTGATATTTTCTGTGAAAAAAATGTGTTTACAGCACAGGAATCATTGTATTTGTTGTCTAAAGCAAAAGAAATGGGCTTTAAATTACGTATTCACGCAGATGAAATTGAGTCTATTGGTGGCGTTGATGTTGCAGCACAATTACATACAACGAGTGCAGAACATCTTATGAAAGCTACAGATGAGGGCATTAGTCAGATGAGTAAGGCAGGTGTCATTGGCAACCTATTACCTGCAACAACATTTAGCTTAATGGAAGATACGTATGCACCAGCACGTAAAATGATTGATGCTGGAATGGCAATTGTCTTGTCTACAGATAGTAATCCGGGAAGTTGTCCAACAGCTAATATTCAGTTTATTATGCAATTAGGGTGTTTCCAAATGAAATTGACGCCAATTCAAGTGTTTAATGCAGTAACTATTAATGCAGCTTATGTGATTGATAGACAACAAACTATAGGTAGTTTCGACTGTGGAAAACAAGCAGACATTGTTGTGTTTGATGCACCAAACATTGACTATCCATTGTATTTCTTTGCGACAAACTTAGTATCACGTGTCTATAAAAAAGGCGAATTGGTTATTGATCGTTCATAGTAGAAAGCACCATTTTGAAAGAAATGGTGCTTTTCTAGTATAATAGAGTTGTAATTTGATAGGGTAGATATTTTATTAACTCATTAGAGGTAATAGAATAATATTTTAAATTATTTAGTTCTTTTTTAGAGGAAACAAGTGGTATAATGGAAAGACAAATACATTAGATAAAAAGAAGTCAACTCATATAAAGTTGAAGTGATGTATTTTTATGATGAGCTAATAAAAAACTTGTGCATGTAACGTATAATAGAAAGGGCAAAATATGGATAAACAGGTCGTTCAGTTCCAATTATTTGGAAATCCTAAAATTAAAATGAATGGTAAAGCGATTACCTTTTCTTTTACAAAAGTGAATGCATTACTTTACTATTTAATTGTTAATAAGTCGATTAGTCGAGATGAAATTGCTGGATTATTATGGCCAGATAAAACAGAAAAGAGTGCAAAAAAAAATTTAAGGAATACGATTTATCAAGCTAATAAAGTATTGGGCGAAGATTTTATTTTAGCACCAAATAACAAAACGTTAGAAATTAATCCGAATATAGCTGTTGAAAGTGATATAGATACGTTTAATCATGAGGTGTCTAAACAGTCGTTAGATGTATATAAAGATGTGTTTTTAAAAGGGTTTTATATTAAAGATTCTGAAGAATTTGATTTTTGGATTGGTAAAATGCGAACCTATTTTGAACAAACTTTTATCCAACGTTGTTATGCCAATATACAAGTAGATATTGAAAATAATCAATTTGATCATGTTGAAGAACGCATCAAAACATTAATTGCTATTGATGAATTTGACGAAAGAAATTATCAGTTATTAATGCAATTTTATCAAAATACCAATCGCAATTCTAAAGTTATTGAAGTGTATTATAGTTTAGTTGATTTACTTGAGCGTGAATTGGATATTGCACCGAGTAAGGAAACACGCCTTATATATGAGAGAACATTGCAAATTCAAAATAAAACAACACGTTCAGTGCGTTCGTTGAAAAAGCATGTGTTTTTTGGTCGTTATGTCGAATTAAACCAGTTAGAAGAACAAATCGCAAAGTTATTTAATGGGACTAAGCAACATGTGATTGTAAAAGGAAGTGCTGGAGTAGGGAAATCAACTTTAGTGAATGCTGTATTGCAACGTATTGTACACTCTTATTTTAAAGTGAGTGTTATTTGTCATCGGGCTGAACAAGCGTATCGCTTACGTCCAATCAAACGATTAATGGATGTATTAGAGCAGTTAGCCATAGAATGTAACCTTGTTACAAAAACACAATGGAATAAAATTATACAGCCTATTTTCTCGACTACATCATCACAGAGTGTTACATTTAAATCAATAGAGCAGTTAGAACTGCTAATTCTAGAAGTTATTCAATTATTACAAGTGCAAAAACCTCTTATTATTTTTATTGAAGATATTCATTGGATAGACGAAGAAAGTGCAAGGCTCATTAATCGTTTGATGTTAAATATGGAGTATATGCAAGTTTTGTTTATTTTAACGGTACAAAAACATCACGAAAGCCGTCTGTTAAATAATTTATCTGTGAATAATTTAAGTACAACTATTATAATCCCACCATTTTCTCAAAAGGAAGTTCAGCAATATGTTGAGAAACGTCTGGGAAATGCTCAAGCAACTGCTAAATTAATAGAACGTATTTTTAAAGAAAGTGAAGGGTTGCCTTTTTATGTCGATGAATATATTAATTTAGCCCAAAAAGACGTCCCTATAAATCGTTTAACATTGAAAATGCAGGAATTTTTAAAAGAGCAATTTGGTCAATTTGATGATATTCAGTTAGAAATTTTAACACTATTGTCGTATTTTGAACATTTTGCAACGGTAGATATCATTCAACAGATTGTGGATTACGATATTGAATTGATTGAGGAAACCATTCAAGAGGCTATTCATCAAGGATTGATTTATGAAACTATTCAAAACAATATAGCATATTTAGCGTTTTTACATCATAAATATAAAGAATACTTGTACTTTAAGCAAACATATACGAAAAAGAGAATGGTGCATAAAAAAATTGCGTTCATGTTAGAAAAAATCAAATCAACCAATGCTTCGTGGGTTTTATTCGATGATATTAGTTACCATTTTTCAAAGGCACATTTGAAATTACGTGCTTTAGCTTATCAGCTTGAAAAGGTTGAACTTACCCTAACCATGCAACATGAAATATTTCCATTGTATCATGCCATGTCTGTTAGTAAGGCGTTTGAGCAGACAAATGTAGAAACAGATTTGGCGTCTATCCAATTGGGTATGAGCCAATTAGATGAGGAAAAACGATTGAGTGAAGAATTTAAGTTGCTTGATATGAAATATTTATTATTAAAAGGAAAATTTTTTATTCGTTGTGGGAAATATGATGAAGGGATTACTTTTATTCAAAACGTTATTACACGTTCAGAATTAAATCAAGATACAACCTATTTATTTGAAGCCTACAAACAGATGATTTATTATGCCATTCAAATTGAACATGCTATTCAGTTGAAAGAATATGTTCAAAAAGCCATGCAGTTAGCTATTCAATCTAATAATTATGAACAGATGGGAATGTTGTTAAGAATAGAAGGTGTCTATTATTTAATGATTGGACAGTGTGAACAGGCAGAAAAACAACTACATGAGTCTATTCATATTTATAGTATTACAAAAACGCTATTTGAAAAGTATCAATCAAATATTGCTGCGTCTTATGATTATTTGGCAGAAATTGCACGATATAAAGAGAATTTTGAGGATGCTTTAATGTGGCATAACAAAGCGATAAAACTGTGCCAAGACGGTGCAATGGATTCAAGTGGTGTTATTTTTTATCTGAATAGAGGAATTACTTATTATGTTTTAAAAGAGCATACAAAAGCATTGCAAGATTTCGATAAAGCAAAAGACTTAATTTCTTCCGTATCGCCTATTTGGAAAAAAATTCAATTAGATGCGTATTATGCACTGTGTCAAGTCGCTTGTCAAAATGATGAATTTATCATTCAATTTATTAATGAAAATCAAGATAACAATACATTTTCTAATCCTAGAGATGAAGGTATTGTGTGCTTTGTAAAAGCAAAGTGGTTAACGTTAAAACAAGAGGAACAACTAAAGAGCAAGTGTCATCTTGAACATTCACAAATGTACTATATTGAACAGGCTAAGAAAATGTTGAATTGCTATCGAGATGCAAATATCTTCAAAGAAACATTAGAATTAGAGGACAACATTAGAAAAAAATAAGAAAGCATCAAAAAATTTGCTAGGGATAGAAACTTTTTTTGAACTAAAAAACGTCAAAAAGAGACTATCCCTATTATATTTAGATATGGTACAATAAAGGTAATATAAATTAGGGGGTGAAAAGGGGTAGATAAAAAAATAAAATACTAGATTATTGAAACAAGATAGTCACTCAAACGTCAAAAAAAATTAGGTTTTTATTATGCTGACAGAATGCCAGAAAAATGACAGGTGAAAATCGTGTAAAATTGATAAAAAACATAAAAAAATATGGCGTTTTAAAGTGTTGACAACGTTTTCAAGTGGTGGTAATGTAGACGTAGGAAAAATATTTAAAAAGGAGTTTAAGTGTATGGCAAAATTGGTAGAATGTATTCCTAATTTTAGTGAAGGGAGAAATCAAGAAGTCATTGATGGGCTAGTTAGTGTAGCAAAAAGTGTTCCAGGTGTAACGTTGCTAGACTATTCATCAGATACTAGCCATAATCGTAGTGTGTTCACATTAGTTGGTGATGAAGAAAATATTCAAGAAGTTGCTTTCCAATTAGTAAAATATGCAAGTGAACATATTGATTTAACAAAACATACAGGAGAACATCCACGTATGGGTGCAACAGATGTGGTGCCATTTGTTCCAGTTAAAGATATTACAGCACAAGAATGTGTTGAAATTTCTAAAAAAGTGGCAAAAAGAATTAATGATGAGTTAAATATCCCAATTTTCTTATATGAAGATTCTGCAACAAGTCCTGAAAGAGTGAATTTGGCTAAAGTAAGAAAAGGTCAATTTGAAGGCATGCCAGAAAAATTATTGCAAGAAGAATGGGCTCCTGATTTTGGAGAAAGAAAAATTCACCCCACAGCAGGTGTTACAGCTGTTGGAGCACGTATGCCTTTAGTTGCATTCAATGTCAATTTAGATACAAGTGATTTAAGTATCGCAAATAAAATTGCTAAAATTGTACGTGGTTCTAGTGGTGGTTTCAAATATTGTAAAGGTATTGGTGTGATGTTAGAAGATCGTAACATTGCACAAGTGTCTATGAATATGGTAAATTTTGAAGGAACACCATTATATAGAGCATTGGAAACTATTCGTTTTGAAGCAAAACGCTATGGTGTAAATGTTATTGGAACTGAATTAATTGGTTTGGCACCAGCTAAAGCTTTAATTGATTGTGCTGAATATTATTTACAAATTGAGGACTTTGATTACAATAAACAAATTTTAGAAAACCATTTATTAAATTAATAGCATTAAACTAACGATAAAACCTATAATAGTGGAGGAAGTTCATGACAAAATTAGTTGATTTAACAGTAACACAATTTATGGAAACATTAGGTTCTGATGCTCCAGCACCTGGAGGAGGATCTGCAAGTGCGTTATCTGGTTCAATGGGAATTTCTTTAGTTAAAATGGTTACTGAGTTAACAATTGGTAAAAAGAAATATGCTGAATTTGAAGAAGAAATGTTAACTATACGTGATCAGGCAAGCACATTACAAACAGCATTGCTGACATCTATTGATAAAGATACAGAAGCATTTAATGGAGTGTCTGCAGTTTTTGCTATGCCAAAAGATACTGATGAACAAAAGGCAGAACGTAGTGCGGCTTTACAAGAGGCATTAAAACGAGCAACATTAGTACCTTACGAAGTCATGGAATTGTTGGTAAAAGCATTGTGTGTGACAAAGGGTGCTGTTGGGAAATCTAATACTAATGCTGCAAGTGATTTAGGTGTAGGTGCAGTAAACTTAAAATCAGCACTTCAAGGTGCATGGTTAAATGTATTAATTAATTTATCTGGTATTAAAGATGAGCAATTTGTACAAGAATACAAAAATAAAGGTAAAGAATTATTGGAAGAAGGATCAGCATTAGCCGATCATATCTATCAAATCATTGAAGAAAGTGTTTAAAAGGAGACCAGCTATGAGTCATTTAACAGATATTGAAATTGCCAATCAAGTTGCTATGTTCCCCATTGAAAAAGTTGCTGAAACAATTGGCATAGACAGTGAACATTTATCATTATACGGAAAATATAAAGCCAAGATTGATACAAATGTACTAGACGAGTTATCTCATCGTCCTGATGGAAAATTGATTTTAGTGACAGCTATTACACCAACTCCAGCAGGAGAGGGGAAAACAACAACGTCTGTTGGGTTAGCTGATGCATTAAAACATATTGGAAAAAATGCAGCTATTGCGTTACGTGAACCATCTTTAGGGCCAGTTTTTGGTGTAAAAGGTGGAGCTGCAGGCGGTGGATACGCTCAAGTTGTGCCAATGGAAGACATTAATTTACATTTTACTGGAGATTTTCATGCTATTGGTGCAGCAAATAATTTATTAGCGGCACTACTTGATAATCACATTCATCATGGGAATGCCTTAGGTATTGATACTCGTCGCATTACGTGGAAGCGTGTTGTCGATATGAATGATCGCCAACTTCGTCATATTGTTAATGGATTACAAGGGAAAGTAAATGGTGTGCCAAGAGAAGATGGATATGATATTACAGTTGCTTCAGAAATTATGGCGATTTTATGCTTAGCAAACAATATATCTGATTTAAAAGAAAAATTGGGTAAAATTATTGTGGCGTATTCATTTGAAGGCACTCCGATTACAGCACATGATTTGAAAGCAGAAGGTGCTTTAAGTGCGTTATTAAAAGATGCTATTCATCCTAATATCGTGCAAACATTGGAACATACTCCAGCCTTTGTACATGGCGGACCATTTGCAAATATTGCACATGGCTGTAACAGTGTATTGGCTACAAAATTAGCGTTGAAATATGCAGATTATACAGTAACAGAAGCAGGGTTTGGTGCAGATTTAGGTGCAGAAAAATTCATTGATATTAAATGCCGTTTGGCAAACTTAAAACCAGATGCTGCAGTATTGGTAGCAACAATTAGAGCATTGAAAATGCATGGTGGTGTGCCAAAAGCAGAATTATCTAGTGAAAATGTTGAAGCAGTAATTAAAGGATTACCTAATTTAGAAAAACATTTATCTAATATTAAAGATGTTTATGGATTACCGGTTGTCGTAGCCATTAACAAGTTCCCACTGGATACACAAGCAGAATTAGACGCTGTTTATCAAGCGTGTAAAGAAAAAGGCGTTGACGTTGTGTTATCAGATGTTTGGGCAAATGGTGGTGCAGGTGGTGAAGAATTAGCACGTAAAGTTGTTGAATTGACAGAACAACCAAATCATTTCCAATTTGTATATGATGCACAAGATTCTATCGTTGAAAAATTAACTAAAATTGTACAAAAAGTATACGGTGGAACAGGTGTGGAATTGACAGCTAAGGCGAAACGTGAAATTGCTGAACTTGAGAAATTAGGATTTGGAGATTATCCAATTTGTATGGCAAAAACACAATATTCATTTTCAGATGATCCAACAAAAATTGGAGCACCAAAAGACTTTACGATTACGATTAAAAGTTTGAAAGTTTCAGCAGGTGCAGGATTTATTGTTGCTTTAACAGGAGATATTATGACGATGCCAGGTTTACCGAAATCTCCTGCTGCTGAACGAATTGATGTTGATGAACATGGTAATATTTCTGGGTTGTTCTAATGAAACAGGATATTCAGTATTTATCAAAAGAAAATTATAAAGTTACACATTGGTCTGGGGGAAAGACAACGGAAATTTGTCTTTCTCCAGCTGATGGACACTATCAAGTTGGAGGATTTGATTATCGTGTATCGTCGGCGACTATAGAACTCAATGAAACTGTTTTTACTAAATTAGCCGGTTATCAGCGAATAATTATGTCGCTGACTAATCAAATAGACTTGTATCATGGGCAAAAACATGTGATACTCCAGCCTTTTACTCCGTACTATTTTAGTGGAGCTATTGAAACAAAAAGTGTTGGGAAATGTATTGATTTTAATCTTATCTATACACCCAATTTTCATGGGAAAATGACTGTATATAATTCAGGAGATTATATACAATTTATACAGAATAGACATTACATTATCTATGCAGTAAAAAATGGGCAATATTATGATATAAATAGTCGTGATATCATACAGATTAATCAACATGATAGTGTACAATTTGTAGCAGATACTAATAACACTTGGAAAATAGAACATACAAGCGATTCATGTTGTATTGTTGTGGAAGTATACAAATCGTAATGTTGCTGAAAATAGAAAGGGGAAAACCTTATGTCAAATGAAATTAATCAGAACGAAAAAGCAAAGTTTAGTTTAAGTGGTGCAACCTTGTATGGTATTAACGCCGTTATTGGTTCAGGTATTTTCTTGTTACCACAAAGAATATATAAAGGCTTAGGTCCTGCTTCACTATTGGTTATGCTAGGGACAGCTTTATTAACTATTATGTTGGCAGTATGTTTTGCTGAAGTAGCTGGATATTTTAATAAAAATGGTGGAGCATATCAATACTCTAAAAAAGCATTTGGAGAATTTGTTGGATTTAATGTTGGATTTTTAGGTTGGATTGTTACTATGACAGCATGGGCGGCTATGGCGGCTGGATTTGCTAAAATTTTTATTCAAACATTCCCAGCATTTGAAGGATATAATTTACCAATTAGTGTAACATTGATTGTTTTGTTGACAGTTATGAATTTGGCAGGATTAAAAACGTCTAAAACATTAACAATTACAGCAACTATTGCAAAACTTATTCCTATTATTGGATTTTCTGTATGTGCTATTTTCTTCATAGGTGGAGGATTAAAGAATTTTACACCATTCGTTCAATTAGAATCAGGTAAAGATTTCCTAGGTGCAGCAGCTTCCACAGCAGTTTATATTTTCTATGGATTTATTGGTTTTGAAACATTGCCAATCGTAGCAGGGGAAATGCGTAATGCTGAAAAGAATGTTCCACGTGCTATTTTAGGGTCTATTAGTATTGTATCTATTTTATATATGTTGATTATTGCTGGAACTATCGCCATGTTGGGTGGAAATATCATGACTTCAAAAGCACCCGTACAAGATGCTTTTGCAGCAATGATTGGACCAGTTGGTGCATTGTTAGTATCTATAGGTGCTTTAATTTCTATTGCAGGATTAAATATGGGCGAATCTATTATGGTACCTCGTTTTGGTGCAGCAATTGCCGAAGATGGATTATTACCTAGAAAAATAGCAGAAAAAAATAAAAATGGTGTTCCAACTTTAGCTGTGTTTATTTCTAGTAGTATTGCAATTATATTATTATTGACAGGGTCATTTGAAACTTTAGCAGCATTGAGTGTTGTGTTCCGTTTCTTCCAATATATTCCAACAGCTTTAGCTGTTATGGCATTACGTAAACAGAACCCAGAGGCTAAAGTGACTTTCCGAGTACCTTTTGGACCTGTTATTCCACTTTTAGCAATTGGGGTTAGTTTGGTCATGATTGTAGCGGAGAGTGTAATGAATGTTGTTTATGGTCTTGTTGGATTAATGGTATCTTGTGCTGTATACTTTATCATTCACAAGATAAAAGCATCAACTTTTAAAGGAACAAGCAAATAAAAGAATAGGAGAAAGAAGAATGAATAAAGTTATTTTAGATGGGAAATCATTGACATTAGAAGATGTTATTCGTGTATCACGTGAGTTTGTTGAATGTGAAATTTCACAAGATGCTATTAATGATGTAGAATTGTCACGTAAAATCGTTGATGATATTGTGCGTGAAAAACGTGTTGTTTATGGTATTAATACAGGATTTGGTTCTTTATGTAATGTAAGTATTTCTCAAGATGATACAGAACAGTTGCAAGAAAATCTAATTCGTACACATTCAACAGGATTTGGTGATCCTTTAAAAGAAGATGCGGTACGTGCGATTATGTTAATTCGTATTAATTCATTATTAAAAGGATATTCCGGTATTCGCTTATCAACTATTCAAACGTTATTAGACATGTTGAATAAGAAAGTTACCCCTCATATTCCAGAAAAAGGATCACTAGGTGCCTCAGGAGATTTAGCACCATTAGCACACATGGTGTTGCCAATGTTAGGTCTAGGAAAAGCTTACTTCAATGGAGAATTATTATCTGGTAAAGAAGCTATGGAAAAAGCGGGGGTTCCAGTAATCAAACTAGATGCTAAAGAAGGTTTAGCTTTAATTAATGGAACAACTGTATTAACAGGTATTGGTGCTTTGGCAACGTATGATGCAATTGAATTATTAAAATTATCTGATATAGCTGGAGCATTATCATTAGAAGTACATCACGGTATTTCCAGTCCGTTTGAGGAAGAATTACATATTATCCGTCCGCAAAGTGGTCAATTAGCAACAGCACGTAATATTCGTACATTAATTGAAGGCAGTCAATATACCACAGTTGCAACACCACAACGTGTACAAGATCCTTACACATTACGTTGTATTCCACAAATTCATGGAGCAAGTAAAGATAGTATTGCTTACGTAAAACAAAAAGTAGAAATTGAAATTAACTCTGTGACAGATAATCCTATTGTTACACCAGCAGGACATGTTATTTCAGGTGGTAATTTTCATGGTGAGCCTATGGCACAACCATTTGATTTCTTAGGTATTGCTATTTCTGAAATTGGTAATGTGTCGGAACGCCGTGTTGAGCGTTTAGTAAACAAGCAATTAAGTGGGTTACCATCATTCTTAGTAAAATATCCGGGATTAAATTCAGGTTTTATGATTACACAATATGCATGTGCTTCATTAGCTTCTGAAAATAAAATTTTATCTCATCCAGCTAGTGTGGATTCAATTCCATCTTGTGAAAACCAAGAAGATTTTGTCAGCATGGGAACAACGGCAGCACGCAAAGCTAGTGAAATTTTGAAAAATTCTCGTCGCATTGTAGCAACTGAAATTATGGCAGCTTGCCAAGCCTTAGATTTGAAAGGTGAAACAACAGGTTTAGGCGTTGGTACACAACTTGCTTATAATCATGTCAGAAAACATGTTGGATTTATCGAACATGATAAAGATATTGAAATTTATGATGAGTTAAACAAAGTGAGTGCACTATTAGAAGATAGTTCATTATTACGAGTTGTAGAAAGTGCACTCCAACTAGATATTCAATTTTAATAGAGATATGAAATATATATCTATTATCTCATATAAATAATAAAACTGGTAAATAGTTTCATTCATATCTATTTAATCAGTAATAGAAAGCAGTTTTATACTATTGTATAAGATATGATTTAATGCTTATATCTTGTCATGGTGCATGACATATTGAATATGAAATAAAATCGTGTTGGAAATTCCCAACACGATTTTTATATAGAGTAGAGTATTTTTTCAAATAATGAAAGATAAATCAGATATTTGTAAATCTTGGCAAAAAATCTAGGGATTCCTAAATAGACAATAAACATATTTAAAAAATAGTATCAAGGTACATAGCTTAATGATTTTTTTAATAGGAGAAAACAATTTTACGTATATTTTAATGGAAACGAGTCGGACTATATGTTTATTCTCAAATCAATTTAAAAGTGTTACAGCTGTAATCTTTACATGCAAGAGTATAATTTTGACAGATAAAAAACACTCGTGTGATTAGAATTCGTCTAATGACATGAGTGTTTTTTCTAATAGTGTTTCATAGATGATTATTTTTTGCGTAATGCTTTTTTATATTTGATTACCCATGCGCCTAAAGCTAAGCTGATAGCACCTAAAATGCTTAAGGATTGCTCAGTTGTTCCAGTGTATGGTAATGTTTTTGTATTGTTTTTTTCTGGTTTTGTTGAATTAGAATCTGTATCGTCATTCTTAGGATTTTTATTTTTGTCTGAATCTGATTTGTTGTCGTCTTGTTTAGGATTTTTATTTTTGTCAGAATCAGATTGCCCGTCATTGTCTTTGTTGTTGTCTTGTTCAGGGTTTTTATTTTTGTCAGAATCTGATTTATTGTCATCATCTTGTACAGGTGTTATTTTTGGTTCTTCTTGTTTTGTCATCGCCTCAAAGTCAGCCTGTGTCAATGAAATGATACGTTGGTTTGGATTAACATCACCGTATGGTGCAAGATTAGTGTGTTTTAAGAAGTCAGCAAAAACTGTATCCATTGATGGTCCTTCTTCACGAGCACCACCTAACATCGTATAGCCATCTCCACCAGCGGCTAGGAAATCATTTGTTGTAAGATAATATGTTTTTTCAAGATCTAAAGGAACATATTGTCCAGTTTCACGATCAAAAATATCAACACGTAATACACGTTTTTCAGGATCAAGTGTTGTATCGTGGTATACTTTTACGCCAGATACATGTAAGAAAGAGCCATTTGCTTCAAGTAATGGTAATCCACGTTCATCTAAAACTTTATTGCCTTCTTTATCTTTTTGTAAAACAGCAGATAAACTGTGTTTAAACATATCTAAAATTTGAGCACCTTTTACTTCAATTTGAGAAATTGTGTTTCCAAAAGGAAGTACGGCAATAATATCTCCTCTAGTAATAGGAGCATCTTTTTTTATAGTGTCACGTAATCCACCACCATTTGTCACGGCTAAATCTGATTTATTTTTAAATCCAGTTTGACCGTAATCATATAGAGCATCAGCTACTACATTACCTAGGTTTGTTTCACGAACACGAACGTTCATACGATTACCATTTAGTTCTACAGTATTGTTTTCTACAATTATTGTAGCATTTTCCTGTTTGAATTTTTCTTTAATTTCAGCCACTTTTTCGGCAATATTAGAGCTTGGTGTAATTTTTTCAGCATCTTTATAGCTGATTAAAGTAGGTGTCATTGTTCCATTGCCACCTAATGTCACTTTACCGATATTGTTTAAATAATTACCGGTTTGATTGTATACAACGTTTTTCCCATAAGTAGTAGAGTGAGCAGTATGAGAGTGGCCATCAATCATAACAACTTTTTTATTTTCTAAAAGTTTAAATTTAGATAATTCATCTGCTAAAGTACTTCCTTGCCATTCTTTTTTAGTTGTGTCGTCTATACCTAAGTGTCCAATAATTACATAAGTATTGTATTCTTTGCCTTCTGCTTTAGCACGAGATTCTACTTCAGTAATGACATTTTTGACTTCAGTAATAGGATCTCTAAATTCAACATTTTTAATGTTTTTAGGGTGTGTTTTTGTATATGTTTCAGGTGTTGTTACACCAATAACGACAACTTCATCTCCAATAACATTTTTATCTTTGTCAATGATAGTTGACGCATCAAATAAACGAACACCGTTAACATAAGTATTAGCACTTAATAATGGGAATGTGAATATTTCTTTGTATTTCACTGCTTGATCAAAGCCAAAATCAAATTCATGGTTTCCGACTGCAACAGCATCATAACCGATTTCATTTAAAATTTTAGCCATATCTTCCCCTTTAGAGCTGTTGGAAATTGGTAAACCTTGCAAAGCATCTCCAGCATCTACTAATAGAGTTGTTTGCGTGTCTTTAGCACGTTCTTCTTTGACGATAGCGTCTAATTTTGCTACGCCAATAACTTTGCCACGTTTGTCTTCTTCTAAGCGTCCATGCATGTCATTCGTGTGTAAAATGACAATGTCTTTTTCCTTAGAAGCACTAGAATTCCCTACTGAATTAGGGTTTTCAGTATTTGATGGTGTTGGGGCATCATTTACTGTAGAAGATGTTTCTTCAGTAGTAGGAGTACTATTTGCGATTGTTTCATTTGGAGTTATTTCAGCACTAGCTGGAGCATTAGGTGCATTTGTTTCAGCAAATGCATGATTAGCCAAAATCATTGGCGATAATAATACTGTTGATACAAATGATGCAAGATATGTTTTTTTGTTCATAAACATTCCCTCTCTTTATTTTTTTACACCACTATTGTACTATATTTTTTGAATATGCAAAACAGTTTTTATTTAGATTTTTTGTAAAAAATATGTAAATTTAAGAACAATCCAGTATCAGAGAGTGTCTACTTAGTTGTCTATAAAAATTTAAAAAATATAAAATAGATTTTTGGGTAAGTGTGAAATAAGATAGAAATAGTGTGCTATACAACTATTGATATAAACAATAAAAAATCCATACGATATATTATGTGACTATATAAGAAATAGCAAAACTAAATACGCAGGAAAAGATGTGAGGAAGATATGTGTAAAAATAAGGCATATCATTTGGTTAATGATAGTATTAAGTTATGCTCTAGTGATTGTACAGTATTATTTTGGAGTATTATATTTTTATGATGGGCATTTTTTAATGAAAAAAGATATAAATTTTTGATGACGATATTGCTGCAGTGAGCGTTATTATCAAAAAATTATTTGATAAATATGATAAAAGTCAAGATTTTCCAACTATTTATTTTTGACATAGTTTATTTAAAATCAGAGCAAGTTCAATTATTAGATATTTGGAAAAGAGATTTAAACGTCATTGTTGATGAATACATTAAAGATAATTGCCAATATTAAAGATTTAGGCAATACTGATTATTGAACTCTATTTTTAGACATACAAAAACGTAAGATAGAATATTAAAACGACATGATATGACACTTAAATGTGTGAGTATCATGTCGTTCTTAGTGAATATATTATCTGATCATAATACATAAAATTTCCCCGTGTTGTAAAATGAAGTGCAACAAATAAAAATAAACAAAAAAACATGAAAATCAGCTATACTAAAGTTGCCAAACCAAATAGATAGGAAGATTTTCATGTCTGAAGTACATTATACCACAAAACGACACTATAAACACTTAAGTGATAAAGAAAGAAGTCAAATTGAAATATTATTAAACGAGGGCTATACTATTTCA
>NZ_SPPB01000140.1 GCF_004570605.1 Granulicatella sp. WM01
CTCTGGCTCTCTTTACACTTTCCTTATCTTGTGGGAATTGTACACCTTGTTCAAATTTATCTAACAAATCATACAATTCTTCCATTTCTTCTCGTGTTGCCTCTTCTGTTGGCTTGACATCCTCTTTCGGTTGTTCTGGCACCTCTGGAGTGAATGGTTTTGTATCCTCTTTCGGTTGCTCTGGTACTTCTGGTACAACTGGCTTGATTTCCTCTTTTGGTTTGTCTGCAGTTGCACTTTCGTACTCTGCTAACTGACGCTCTGCCTCTAAAAGCACATCTGTTGAACTTTGGCTTAAGTCTTCTCGATCCAATTCTGATAAGCGGTTGTATATATCTCTGGCTCTCTTTACACTTTCCTTATCTTGTGGGAATTGTACACCTTGTTCAAATTTATCTAACAAATCATACAATTCTTCCATTT
>NZ_SPPB01000141.1 GCF_004570605.1 Granulicatella sp. WM01
ATAGAAGATGATGTAGTAAAAGGCGTGGAAATGGTTATCGGCACTCAATATCTAGCTGATTCTGTTGTATTAACAACTGGTACATTTTTACGTGGTGAAATTATTTTAGGTAACTTAAAATATTCAAGTGGTCCAAACCATCAAATGCCTTCAATCACATTAGCAGACCATTTAAGAGATTTAGGTTTCGACATAGTTCGTTTCAAAACTGGAACACCACCTCGTGTTAATGGTGGGACAATTGATTACAGTAAGACTGAAATTCAACCAGGTGATGATGTAGGTAGAGCATTTAGTTATGAAACGACAGAATATATTTTAGACCAATTACCATGTTGGTTAACTTATACGAACGAACAAACACATAAAGTGATTGATGATAATTTACATCTATCAGCAATG
>NZ_SPPB01000142.1 GCF_004570605.1 Granulicatella sp. WM01
CCGGCCAACTCACCACGACTACGCCTTTTGAATGCGGCACTTCGATTCGGATCGTGGCAGGAAGGGCCTGATGCATCGGCACCGGCGGCGATGTCTTGACCGGGATGAAGGCGGTTTGAAGTGTCAGGTTTTTCTGTGCATGCACCCGAATCCATTTATGGACGAGGTTTGCATTGAGGTTGTGGGTCAAGGCGACATTGGCAATTGAAGTGTCAGGTTGGGCGCACTCAGCAATGACCTGGGCCTTGAAGGACTTGGAATAGGAACGGCGTTCTTGTGGCATGGGCGTCCGCTTAAAAAGGCTAAAAATGGTGTCCACCTATATTTGGGTGGACACCATCGCCTCAAGCGACGGTGTCAGGAAGGTGTGTTGCCCGGACGGTTACTTTGCAGTAGCT
>NZ_SPPB01000143.1 GCF_004570605.1 Granulicatella sp. WM01
GGCAAGGGCCTGGGCAAGCGCATCATGCGCGAGATCATGCAATTCATCGAGACGGCGGTGCCGGAAAGCGCGTATGTCAGCCTGATCGCCGATGGCCAGGCGCAAGATCTGTACGCGCAATTCGGCTTCAGGCACACGGCGCCCGCATCTGTCGGCATGGCGCTGACACGCTAGTGCCGGCCTGGCTGCTGTCCACCCTGGCGCTGGCGCTGCTGTTGAGCACCGCTGCCTGGCGCGCCGAGCGCACGCTGCAGCGGCGCGGTCACACGACGCGCTGGCTGTGGCTGGCGGCCATCGCCGCGTCCGCCATCGCGCCCCTGGCGTGGCTGCCCGGCGTGCCGGCGGCACAGGCGCAGCTGAAACTGGGCTGGTTTGTCTTATCCAGCGG
>NZ_SPPB01000144.1 GCF_004570605.1 Granulicatella sp. WM01
TGCTGGACGGCATCCGGCAGCTGGGCGATGCGCAAGGCGTGAAGGTCAAGCCCGTGGTGGCCAAGTCGGACCTCGTCGCCGAGGCGATCATCGCCGCGGCCGCCAAGCACGACTGCGACCTGATCGTGATGGCCTCGCACGGCCGCAAGGGCGTCAAGCGCCTGCTGCTGGGCAGCGAAACACAGCATGTGCTGACGCATTCGCACATCCCTGTTCTGGTTCTGCGCTGATGCGTCGATGGTGATTCAGGCGGTGATTTAGGTGCTGTGCGGCACCAGACTTGCAATTGAATCGCTATAAAAAAGGAAGCAACCTGCCCAAGGTTAGCTTCCTTTTATTTATTGAACCTCATTCAAATGAATGAATAGCGTACGCTAACCGCTATCA
>NZ_SPPB01000145.1 GCF_004570605.1 Granulicatella sp. WM01
CCGTGGAAACTGGCATCTTTCAAACGCTATCTCAAGAGTATTGGAAAAACTCTTGAAGAGTATCAAGACAACAAGCTTGCTTGATACTTTAATAGCATACATTATTTTGCCCTATAAGTGCAATGATTTTTTTGAAAATCATTGCACTTATAGTGGCCCACATTTTGGGACATTTTCATTTTCGATTGACATTAAGTGATAAAGAAAGAAGTCAAATTGAAATATTATTAAACGAGGGCTATACTATTTCAAAAATTGCAACACTACTGAATCGCCATAAATCCACCATTTCACGTGAAATCAAACGTGGCTCTGTTCTACAAAAACAATACCTTTATGGCTATAAAGAAGTATTACAATCAACATATTTTAGTGATACTGCTCA
>NZ_SPPB01000146.1 GCF_004570605.1 Granulicatella sp. WM01
GTGCTCACGGTATTTCTCGCCAACGCCATCGTGCTCCTGCCCATGCTGCTGATCGGCCATGCGGGCACCAAGTACGGCATCCCGTATGCCGTGCTGGCGCGTGCCTCGTTCGGCACCATGGGCGCGCGCCTGCCGGCGCTGATGCGCGCCATCGTCGCCTGCGGCTGGTACGGCATCCAGACCTGGTTCGGCGGCCAGATGATCTACACCCTGATGGGCGTCTTGATGGGGCATGAACTGGGCGGCGAGAAGATCGCTGGCCTGGGCATCAATGGCAGCCAGTTGCTATGCTTCCTGGCTTTCTGGGCCATCCAGTTCTATTACATTCTGCACGGCATGGAGTCGATCCGCAAACTCGAAACCTATACCGCGCCCTTGAAAAT
>NZ_SPPB01000147.1 GCF_004570605.1 Granulicatella sp. WM01
ACTTGACGATGTTCCCGTTGGGAACGGTGAACACCTCACCCTCGCTGGAACGCAGCTTGGTCACCCGCAGCGTGACGTCCTCCACCGTGCCGGCCGCGTTCTCCGGTGACCCCACCATGCTGAGTTCGAACAAATCGCCGAACCCGTACTGCTTCTCCACGATGATGAAGAACCCGGCGAGTAGGTCCTGCACCAGGCGTTGGGCACCGAAGCCCAGCGCGGCGCCGAGCACCGCCGCCGGCCCCACCAACGCACCGACCGGAACCGGCAACACATCGATGACCTCGTACACAACGACGACATAGATGAGGACGATCGACACCCACGAGATCACCGACGCTACGGCCTGGCGGTGCTTGGTTGCCTCCGAGCGCACCAACG
>NZ_SPPB01000148.1 GCF_004570605.1 Granulicatella sp. WM01
CTTTACCAGTTGCCATAGCAACATTCAAGAAGAATTGGTCTGTATCAGATAAGAACTGTATTACTTCTGTACGTTTTTCGTTATCAATGTGGTCTAATGAAGATATAACTGGTGCTATATCACGTAAGAATGCGTATGAAGAAGCAATATTACGTTGGTGGAATTCGTCACCCATAGCGATAGCTTTTGCGATAAGCACGTTTACGTTCATGCCATCTTCTAGTGAACGAATTGCTTCACCTAATACAGGACCAAGTACATCTTTCATCCAATGTAGACGATCAATAACTTGTTCATTGTAAGCACCGAAACGCATAACCGCACCGATACCTTCGTTCATTTGGCAATATGCTTCGTTACCATTTTCTCTGTTTTCTAC
>NZ_SPPB01000149.1 GCF_004570605.1 Granulicatella sp. WM01
GACTACCGTCTGGATATGTCACAACCACAATTGCTTCAATTTCTCCTGCTTGTGCTGTGTCTACTGGAGTTTTGAATGCAAATTGTGTGTTTGCGGGTAAGTCTGCCACATTCTTAATACTGTCTTTGGCTACTGGTTGACTACCTTTGTCTACACTTTGTGCTTGAGTTGTTGGTGTATATGTGTCAGCATTTGGTTCTGTTACTGTAATATTTACAAGCACTTCATCTTGACTACCGTCTGGATATGTCACAACCACAATTGCTTCAATTTCTCCTGCTTGTGCTGTGTCTACTGGAGTTTTGAATGCAAATTGTGTGTTTGCGGGTAAGTCTGCCACATTCTT
>NZ_SPPB01000014.1 GCF_004570605.1 Granulicatella sp. WM01
GGCTTTGATGACGTTATATTTTTTTATTTCATTCACTGTTAATTCTATCCTTTTCATATCTCTAGTTTATCATTTTGGGACATTTTGTCATTCGATTACTTTAAGACATTATCACATTCGATTGATAAAGCTATGTATTTTTTTCAAAAACCTCTTGACAACAAGAGCATAAAAAAATATAATAATAAATGTCTTGTTTCAGTAGCTCAGCAGGATAGAGCATTCGCCTTCTAAGCGAACGGTCGGGGGTTCGAATCCCTCCTGAAACGTAAATATAGTTGATTTATCAATGTTTATAATGGGTTTGTCCATATTTTGTCCATATAGTTGTTATGATTAACAACTATATTTTATTTATATTTGAAATAGCCTCACGCTCATTATTAATCTCATTCTCAAATGCTTGTTTTCTCTCTTTTACGGTTTCAATAATAACATTTCTAAATTTATTTTTATTGGCATTAGCTTTGATGTGTGTAGAATCAGTAAATAAAGCTGTACCAGAAACTAAATTATGTTGGATAGCTTGAGTTAAAATTTCTGTAAAAATATTTTCGAAAACAGTTGTATCTTTAAAACGACGGATATAATTTTGAGAAAATGTAGAATAGTGAGGGGCAGATTTGGAAAAAGGTAAATTTAAAAACAATCTAAATGCCACATCTGTTTCTGTACGTTTAATAGTTTCACGCATTGATTTTATGCCATAGAGGTCTTTTAAGAAAACCAATTTGAATAATAAAATAGGGTCTAAGCTGTTGCGTCCTGAATGGTGACTGTAATATGGAGAGGTTAAGTCATAAATAAAAGAAAAATCAATATGTTTATCTATTTTTCTAAGTAAATGATTTTCTGGGACAAGTTGCGACAACGTAAAAAGAATAAATTCGTCTTGTGGCGAGTTACCTTGATAGAACATAGTAGTTGTATCCTTTCAGTATATATTATAACAGTTAGTGAGGGTAACCTTATAAAATAAGTGTTATACGAATAGCTTCGTTCCCTACAAGGTAAGGGAACGAGCAATGTATCATGTACATTGTGGTAAGCCGTATAACAATTTATTTTATACGAAAAAAGATTGTTGACAGTTATATTTGTCGACAGTCTGAAGCGATTAGGTCTAATCGCTTTTTTAGTATTTTCAGACTTAATATGTTGTTCATGTATATATAGAAATCGTTCACCTATTTTTTCGTGTGTTTGTTTAGGAAGCAGTCACGAAAGTATAACATACGAGAATTTTTGTGGGTGGCTATAAAATCTAGTTTCATGTGTACTATCTTTAATTGGAGTGCTATACAAAATACGCTAGTATAAAGGAATAGAAGGAGTATGATAAAAATAAACATAAATACTTGAAAAAAAATGTAATTCTTGGTAGTATAGTAGATGTGTTAGCACTCTTTGTATTAGAGTGCCAAAAGAAAAGGAGGAAAACCTATGTTAAAACCATTATCTAATCGTGTTGTATTAGAGTATGTTAGAGAAGAAGAAAAAAAAGTCGGCAGTTTATTATTGCCTGGAAGTTCATCAGTTAATGAAAATATTGCACGTGTTGTCGCTGTAGCATCAGATGTTACAGATGTAAAAGTTGGCGATGATGTTGTGTTTGAGAAATTTGCAGGAATGACTGTTGAGAGTGCAGGAAAGGAATATATTGTCGTTAAAGTTGAAAACTTGGTGGCAGTAGTAGAGTAGGAGGAAGATTATGGCAAAAGATATTAAATTTTCAGAAGATGCACGTGCAAGTATGCTACGTGGTGTAGATATTTTAGCAAATACAGTTAAAGTAACATTAGGACCAAAAGGACGTAATGTTGTATTAGAGAAATCTTTTGGATCACCATTAATTACAAATGATGGTGTAACAATTGCAAAAGATATTGAATTAGAAGACCATTTTGAAAACATGGGTGCAAAATTAGTTGCTGAAGTTGCTTCAAAAACAAATGATATTGCTGGAGATGGAACAACAACAGCGACAGTATTAACGCAAGCTATTGTGCGTGAGGGATTGAAAAACGTAACAGCTGGTGCAAATCCTGTTGGTATTCGTCGTGGAATTGAATTAGCAACGAAAGTGGCTGTAGATGCTTTACACAACATGTCAAAACCAGTAGAGTCAAAAAGTGCAATTGCACAAGTTGCAGCTATTTCATCTGGAGATGCTGAAATTGGAGAGTTGTTAGCTGAAGCAATGGAACGTGTTGGTAATGACGGTGTTATTACAATTGAAGAATCAAAAGGAATTGAAACAGAATTAGATGTTGTTGAAGGCATGCAGTTTGATCGAGGATATTTATCTCAATATATGGCAACTGATACAGATAAAATGGAATCAGTGTTGGAAAACCCATATATTTTAATTACAGATAAAAAAATCTCTAATATTCAAGAGATTGTGCCTGTATTAGAACAAATTGTTCAACAAGGACGTGCATTGTTAGTGATTGCTGATGATGTAGACGGTGAAGCATTGCCAACACTAGTATTGAACAAAATTCGTGGAACATTCAATGTTGTAGCAGTGAAAGCTCCAGGTTTTGGAGATCGTCGTAAAGCTATGTTGGAAGATATTGCAACGTTGACTGGTGCAACAGTGATTACGCAAGATTTAGGCTTGGAATTAAAAGATATGACAATGCAACAATTAGGTTCAGCAGGTAAAATTGTTGTGACAAAAGATACAACAACTATTGTTGAGGGTGCAGGAGCAAAAGAAGCTATTACTAATCGTATTAAATTGATTAAAGCGCATATTGAGGAAACAAAATCTGATTTTGATCGTGAAAAATTACAAGAACGTTTGGCAAAATTGTCAGGTGGTGTAGCTGTCATTAAAGTAGGTGCTGCAACTGAAACAGAATTGAAAGAACGTAAATTACGTATTGAAGATGCTTTGAATGCAACACGTGCAGCAGTAGCTGAAGGAATTGTACCTGGTGGTGGGACAGCATTAGTATCTGTACAAAAAGAAGTATCTGAAATTGAAGCAACAGGAGATGTAGCAACAGGTGTGCGTATTGTTGTACGTGCTTTAGAAGAACCGATGCGTCAAATTGCTGAAAATGCTGGTTTAGAAGGTTCAGTTATTGTATCTCAATTAAAAGATAAAGAAGCAGGCATTGGCTATAATGCTGCTACAGATGAATGGGTTAACATGATTGAAGCAGGGATTGTAGATCCAACTAAAGTGACACGTTCAGCTTTGCAAAATGCTGCTAGTGTATCTGCACTATTATTAACAACAGAGGCAGTTATTGCAGACAAAGAAAGTGAGCAAATGCCATCACACCCACAAACAATGGGTGCTCCAGGAATGGGCATGATGTAGTGAGTAAATTACAGTAGAGAAGGCTGCCAGTACACAATGTTGTGGAGTGAAATAGCTAGGGGAATGCAAATGATAAATAGGCTTATCATTTGCACATGCCAGATATAGCATAACAATATAAGGCAGTTGAATAATCTTATTATATTTAATCATTAAATGAAACAAAATCAGGCATCTTCAGGCAATGAAGATGCCTGATTGCATTGAACACCAATAAAAATAAAATAAAAAAGTTCACTAACACGGTAATTGAGTGAAAAAAATTTGTTTTTTAGATAAAACGAAGGGATAGAAAAGGGCATAAACAAACTTACATTAGATAAATCATTATATAATAAATCAAATTGAGATAACTGGTATAGTTAATACTGTATGCTTAAAATTATATAAACTTCCTATAGGAGTAATTCTTATATTTTAAGTGTAAACAGTTATGCACATGGTTGTTGAAAGCTGATTTAAACGTATAAGGTGGGATAGAATGTCATATTGGAGCATGTGATTGTTATGTGCAATGTCAAGAGTTTAATTTTACTGGTGTTTCCAAAGGATAAAAAGTGGTGGGATAGGTGGAAAAGGATTTTAATGTGGGCTATAAGGAGCATTCGTTTTGTTGCTACTAATCATTTAAAAGGAATATTTTTTTGTTAATAGTAAGCATGGGTAATGTGTTTTACTATTTATTAGGTATTATGTGCTTTATTTAAGAATCTATGGTATAGGACGAGTTTTTGTATGCTTATTTTTTACTGAAAGAGAGTATGTTGTAAGGGGATATAGCACGTTGTGAGTGAGTGAAGTATAGAAAAAAGGATTCTCTTGAGTGAACAGAGCATACCAAAAGAATAAGAGAACACAGAGCAGATTAGACGGAGTTCTATTTTTGTTAAAAGCGGGGGTTAAGTAGATTGAGCAATACATTGAGCTAGGATAAAATATAATTCAGTCGCATGGCTTAGTGTTACGTTTATCCGCTTAATATGATATAGGCGTAGAGTGTCTGGACAGGCACAAAATGGGTAGAATTATGGAAAAAAGCAGGATAGTACGAGGAACAAAAAACGATTTTAATGTGTAGAATGACATCACAAATGCATGTTAATGCGTATTTTTGTAAATTTAATAAAAGATTTTTATGGAATAGATAGATCGTAATTGATGTATATGTTTTGTTTTTGGTATAATGAAGTGGATAAAATGGAGTGGAGAGATTATGGCGAAAACATCACAGTTTATTTGGCAAGCTAAGGCTTTGCCTAGTGAAGAGTGTATTCAACAATTTAAAGAGGAAACTGGGATGAGTGAATCTTTTGCAACATTGTGTTTGCAAAGGGGAATTACCTCTAAAGAGGACTTAGAAGCGTTTTTAAATCCTAATTTAGAGCAGTTGCATGATCCTTTTTTAATGTATGATATGCAAAAAGCTGTTCAACGTATTCGAGAGGCTATTGCACGAGGTGAACGCATTTTAATTTATGGTGATTATGATGCTGATGGAATGACAAGTACGACAATTCTAGTAGAGGCAGTTGAAATGTTAGGCGGAGACGTCCATTTTTATTTGCCTAATCGTTTTACAGACGGTTATGGACCGAATAAAGATGTATTTCAATACATGATTGATGTTGAAAAAACGCAATTAATTGTCACTTGTGATAATGGAGTGGCAGGACATGAGGCTATTGAATGGGCAATGGATCAGGGAGTGGACGTTATTGTTACGGATCATCATGAACTTCCAGAGCATTTGCCACAAGCGTATGCAATAGTTCATCCCAGACACCCTTTAGGACAGTATCCTTTTGGGGATTTATCTGGTGCTGGTGTTGCATTTAAAGTGGCGTGTGCATTGTTGGAGGATATTCCATTAGAAAGTTTAGATATTGTTGCAATCGGAACAGTGGCGGATTTAGTCAGTTTAACAAATGAGAATAGAGTGCTTGTTTCCTATGGGCTTAATCTGTTAAAGCAGACACAACGTGTGGGATTACTTAAATTATTGGAGAGTATCGGTGTTAGTGCTGATAATATAACAGCAGATACGATAGGGTTTGGTATTGCTCCACGTTTAAATGCTCTAGGTCGTTTAGATGATGCAACTCCCGGTGTAGAATTGCTAATAACTTTTGATGATGAAGAGGCAGATAAATTAGTTGAACTGCTTACTCAAAAAAATAATGAACGGAAACATATCGTCGATACTATTGTGCAAGATATTGAACAGAAACTCGTATATCCTTATCCTAATGCCATTGTTTTGGCGGATGAGAAATGGCATGCAGGTGTATTAGGTATTGTAGCTAGTCGTGTAGTTGAAAAGACAGGGAAACCGACAATTCTTTTACAAATTGACTCTGATACACAAATGGCAAAAGGATCAGGAAGAAGTGTAGAAAGTGTCAACTTATATACTCTTTTACAGAACCATTCCCATTTGCTTGAAAAATTTGGTGGGCATCACATGGCTGCGGGTATGAGTATTTCTGTAAATAATATTGCACAATTGCAAGAGGCACTAGCTCGTGAAGTGCCTGATGGTACACAAAAAGTGCTTCAGTATGATATGGTGATATCCTCGACTGATTGCACACTAACTCTTATTCATGATATTGAAAAACTAGCACCTTTTGGCATAGATAATCAACGTCCACTTGTGTTGTTAGAACAAGAAAGTATCACGCAAATGAAAGCAATTGGAACACATGCACAACATCTAAAAGGGGTATGCCAGACATTAGATATAATTTATTTTAATGCACAGCAGTATATTCCTTTTTTGAAAGATGGTGTTGTTGCTGATTTTATTGCACGCTTGTCAATTAATGAATGGAATGGTTTAGAAAGAGCGCAAGCACAAATTGTTGATACACGCATTACAGAAGTTCAATTTTTTGACATGCGTTCTACACAAATAAAGCCGGCTATTTTAGAGATACCACAAGCGATATATTTATTTTCAGATAGTAAATATTATGATTATTTTAGTCCTAAGATTGATAAAAGTAGTCGTGCTGTCTATTATGCTGAACTTAGCGAACAAGATGTTGAAAATGTCGTCTTATTTGATTGTCCGCAATCATTAAAGGAATTAGAGTGTGCTTTAGCCAAAGTGACGTGCCAAAATGTGTATATACAGGCACACACCCAAGTGAGTGCGTATTTAACGGGAATACCGACAAGGCAGCAATTTGCACATTTATATAAAATTCTTTATAATAAGACTGGTTTTTCTATTAAAGACCATTTAGAGCAACTTGTAAGTATGACAAAATTAAGTAAAGAGATGCTCATTTTAATGCTTCAAGTTTTTGTGGAGACAGGTGTCATTACCATTGAGCAAGGTTTATTAACTTATCAAGAAGTATCTCAAAAACAAAACCTAGAGCAGACAAAACGATTTAAACAACATTTAGAAAAAATAGATATTGAAAAAATATTGTTGTATACACAGTTTAGTCGTATTAGTGAGCAATTAAAAAATTATGTACGTAAGGAAGAAAAGTAATGAATATTGAAGAACATATTTTAACTATCCCAGATTTTCCAAAAAAAGGTATTTTATTCCGTGATACTATGCCCTTAATTGCAAATGGAGAATTATATCAGTATGTCACAAATGAGTTTGCAACGTATGCTAAAGAACAACAAGTAGACGTCGTTATTGGACCAGAAGCAAGAGGTTTCTTATTTGGTTGTCCTGTTGCACATCAGTTAGGTGTTGGATTTGTTCCAGTACGTAAACAGGGAAAGTTGGCAGGAGAAACCATTTCTGTGTCTTATGAATTGGAGTATGGTGAGGCTGTTTTAGAGATGAATACAGGATCAATTAAACCCGGACAGCGTGTATTGATTTGTGATGATTTGTTGGCAACAGGCGGAACGATTGAAGCGACTATTCAAATAGTAGAAGCACAAGGTGGAATTGTTGCAGGGATTATGTTTATCATTGAATTAACTGGGTTAAATGGACGTGAGAAATTAAAAGGGTATCCGATTAAATCATTGATTAGTTATGACTAATGATAACTAGAATGATACAGGATTTTAAATTGAGGTTTAGGTTTGCCTATCAAAATAGCCAGTAGCAAGTAAGGCTTGCTACTGGCTATTTTGATAAGTTTTATTTTTTCAATAATTCTGCTTTATCTTTACCTAAAAGAATTGTTTCACGTCCATGTAATAAGATACCTTTGTTTTCATCACGACCTTGTAGGAAGTATAAAGGCGTTTTATCGTATGTGTCTACAGCTTCTTTTGATAATTTTCCGATACCTTTTTCAGTTGCTTTTAGGCGGTTGAAAATAATACCTGCTTTTAATTCTGGGAAGTCAGATAACATCGCCACATCTCCGTTACTATCTCCACCAATTAGGATAGGTTGTTTATTTGCATGTTTAGAAGCAATCCATTTATTAATTGTTTCTGTTTTACCTTTTCCTTGTGTTTGAGAATAGTTACTGTCTAATTCAGATTGAATAACGCCGTTTGCATCTTTTGCTAAACGCATTGCAGTAACGTTTTCTTTTGGTACATTGTATCCGTATTTGCTACTTGTTGCATAAGGAATAATAACATCATAATAAGATGCAGAGCAAACGTATACGTCAATGCCGTTTTCCATTAATGTTTTATACAAGTTTTGCATTTCGGCAACGCTACGAATACCGGTTTTGAATTTCACAGATACTTGTCCTGCTTCTCCTTTTAATGTTTCTGGACTCTCCCAAGTTTGATATTCTAATTTGTCGGCTAAAGAGTAATCGATAGATTTTGTTGTTAAGGCTTGTACTTCTTCTGATGTGAATCCAGCGAATAAGTAAGTTACCCATGGGTAGCTAATATCTGAACTGAATGAATCTCCAACAGCCTCATATAAATAACGTAATTTAGCACTAAAGTCTTTGTATTGGTCGCTTTCTTTAACTGTTTCTAAAGATTGAGAACCTTTCATACCAGAATAGTTGTTATATAAATAAGTATAATCACTTAATAAGTCTTTAGCGATTTTATCAATGTTGACACTTTGTCCGTCTTTGTTGTTCCATTCAGCAGCAAAGTTATCAGATGGTAAGTTTTTACGAATAGCTACATCGAATTGCTCAGGTGTCATTTTAAATTCTAAGTTTGAAATTTGGTAAGTGAATGTTGCTTCACCAATATCATTGATAATAGTTGTGTTATCCCAATCGAAAACGGCATAAGGTTTGTTATTTGCGTCATAACCTGTACTCAATTTTCCGTTTTCACTAATGATTTTTGTTAAACGTTCGTACAATTTATCTTCCCAAACACCACGTTCTAAAGTTACTGCTTGTGTGCTTTGTACAGTAGAACTTGTTTGGTTTGCCTGATTACTTGGTGTTTGGCAAGCTGTCAATAAAGTTAAAACGGCAGTAGAAGTTAATAAAAATTTCATTGATTTTTTCATGGGTTTGTGTATCTCCTTAAATGATAATAAAATAATATTCAACGCGTTGTACCAATTAACAATTAAGTTGCTTCTATGCAAACGAAAGACACGCCATTGTTCTTTCACTGTCAATGATACTCCTCATTATAGGGTAAAGCGATTTCCTTTTCAAGTGATTATTTTATTATTTGTGTAAATTTTATGCTATTCTCATTTTAAAAGAAAAATCTGATTCTAATAAGGTAAATTTTATAAATCATAGGTTTAAATATTGCTATTTTTATTAATATGGCATATTGAGTAATCCTTGGCTAGATTAACAATATGATAAAGAGGAGAAATTAAAAGTGATAAGGTCTACTGTTATCATTTGAGACATCTTGTTGAAAGGTGTTGTTAGTTTAAAGAGCAGTGTATTCGATATATGCTTTTGAATATAAAAGATATATGCAAGATATTAAAAACGGGATAGTTATTTTGAGATAGTTGTTGAAACAAAGTAGGCATTTTAAAAAAACTAGACAAAAAAAGCAATAGACCTCTAAACTAGAGATTTATTGCTTTTTTATTTAACGTTTATGAGCTAGGCGGAGGATGATTTTACATAATTCAACGATTGGAATAATCGAGAATGCAACGCCAAAAACAATGAGCCATTGTATACCTGATAGACTTGCGGAGTCGAAGAATGTGTTTACTCCTGGGATAATGACAACGGCTAATAATAGCATAGCCGAAACAACAACTGCGTAGTTGAACCATTTGTTTTGGAATGGTTTAGATGTGAACAATGAATCGTAAACGTATTTCACATTGAATGCGTGGAATAGTTGGATTAATCCTAATGTCACAAATGCCATTGTTTGTGCTACTAAATGGTTATAGTGCATTTCAGCATACCAGTAAATTCCTAGTGTTAAACTAGCCTCTAAAATTCCTTGGTAAATAATGCTTTCTAAAACTCCGTTAGATAAGAAGTTTGAGCTTTTTCCACGAGGTTTTAATTGCATGACACCTTTATCGCTTTCTTCTAAACCTAGAGCGATGGCAGGGAATACGTCAGTTACCAAGTTAATCCATAAGATGTGAATAGGGGCTAAAATAGACCAACCAGCCATTGTGGCGATAAATAGAGTCAATACTTCACCTAAATTGGCAGATAGTAGGTATTGTACGGCTTTTTGGATATTAGAAAATACTTTGCGTCCTTCTTCAACAGCAGCAACGATTGTTTTGAAGTTATCGTCTGCAAGAACCATATCAGAGGCACCTTTGGATACTTCTGTACCAGTAATTCCCATACCAATACCAATATCGGCAGCTTTTAATGACGGTGCATCATTAACACCGTCTCCAGTCATAGCAACAACTTTATTGTGTGATTGCCATGCTTTTACAATACGTACTTTATGTTCTGGTGATACACGAGCATAAACGGAATATTGAGCAACGTGTTGGCGTAGCTCTTCATCAGATAGTCCATCAAGTTGAGCACCGGTTAAGACGGCATCTGTTTGATTGTCTTCAATAATCCCTAGACGTTTTGCAATAGCTTCAGCGGTATCACGATGATCTCCTGTAATCATAATTGTACGAATACCTGCTTGTTTTGCTACAGCAATAGCTTCGGCAGCTTCTGTACGTTCAGGGTCAATCATACCTACCAATCCAGCAAAAATAAGGTCTTTTTCGATTGTTTCAGAACTAATTGTTTCAGGTAATGCATCAATAAATGTATATGCTCCTGCTAAAACGCGTAATGCTTGTCTAGCCATTGCGGAATTGTTTGCAGAAATCAATTGTTGAGTATCTTCGTTTAACGCTTCAATGGTTCCGTTGTTGTCATAAGATACACAACGATTTAATAATTGATCTGGAGCACCTTTTACAGCGACTAAATAGCGATTGTCTGGTAATTGATGAATAGTTGACATCAATTTACGATCAGAGTCAAACGGAACTTCGGCAATGCGTGGGTATTGACTTAACATATCTGAAATATTGATATGCTTATCTAACCCAAATTGGATAAATGCTGTTTCTGTTGGGTCACCAATTAAATTTCCTGTAGCATCGAATTTTGTGTCGTTTGCTAGGATAACAGAACGAAGGACAGTTAAATCGGAAACAATATCTTCAGTAGAATCGTGGAGTTCATTGTTGTAAAAGATTTTTTCAACAGTCATCTGATTGAGTGTTAATGTTCCTGTTTTGTCAGAACAAATAATTTCTGTGCCTCCTAATGTTTCAACTGCAGGTAATTTACGCACAAGAGCTTGTTTATCTGCCATGGTACGTGTACCTAGGGCTAGAATAATGGTTGAAATAGCAGGTAAGCCTTCTGGAATAGCAGCAACTGCAATAGAAATAGCCGTTAAAAGCATGACAGTAGCTTCACGTCCTTGGAGTAAACCAATACCAAAGATGATAGCTGCAATAATTAAAATGGCAATGGTTAACCATTTTCCAAGTTGATCTTGGTTTTCTTGAAGAGGTGTTTTGCTTTCTTTTTCTGATACAAGCATGCTTGCAATTTTTCCTACTTCAGTAGACATACCTGTAGCACATACAATTCCCATACCACGTCCATAAGTGACGTTTGTGCTTGAAAATGCCATGTTGATGCGATCGCCAATGCCAGCCTCTTGTGTTTCTGGGATAGTAAGAGATTTTTCAACTGGGACAGATTCACCTGTCAAAGCAGCCTCTTCAATTTTTAATGAATTGGCTTCAAGTAAACGTAGGTCTGCTGGAACAACATCTCCAGCTTCTAAAAGAACGATATCACCAATGACGATTTCTTCACTTTTTAAAGAAAGTGTATGCCCGTCACGGATAACACGTGCTGCTGGGGAAGCCATTTTTTTCAATGCGTTCACTGCCTCTTCAGCTTTTGCTTCTTGAGCAACACCTAAAACAGCGTTTAAGATAACAACGAGCATAATAATAATAGCATCATGGAAATCAGGTTCTCCCTCTACAAATGATACGACAACTGATGCAATGGCTGATATCACTAAAATAGCAATCATAAAGTCTTTGAATTGGTCAATAAATTTTTGAAGCAGACTTCTTTTTTCGCCCTCTTCAAGAATGTTTTCACCGTATTTTTCAAGACGATGTTTTGCTTCTTGGGAACTTAATCCTGATTTTGAACTGTCTAAAGTAGCAAACACTTCTTGTTCTTCCATTGAGAAAAAATTTTGTTCTGACATAAATGTCCTCCTTGATATTTTTAATCACGCTTAATAAGAAAAAGACTTACAGATACAACGTGCTGTATCTATAAGTCTCACCGTTTAAGATAACACCAGCGTATGCTTGTTGTTGATGTTACCGCACTACGTGCCAGTTACTCCCTTATATATCGTCATTATTTGAACATAAGTATATCTAATTTTTAGAGAAAATGCAAGATGTTATTTGATATTTTTCGTGAAAAGTGTTCAAATAGAAGAATGTGTTTCATAATGATGAGTTAAAAAAGGTGCTATAAGCAAATAGAGTCTAGTTAATTCATAAAAACATAACTGTTTTTTCATTGAAAAACTATTGACGTTAAAAACGTTAACATGGTATTCTTATACATAGGGCACAAAGGCGTGTTTAACAACAAGGTGCGTAGAGTTCCCCAATGAAAATCACTCTACTTCCTTCTTAATTGATTTAGGAAAGGAGAGTTCTATGGAAAAAATAGTATACAAGACAGAATTATGTTTTGGTACAGATGCTCTACAACAATTAGAGCAGTACAAGAATGAAAGTTTTTTAGTTGTGATCGACCCATTTTTAAAAGGAACAGAACAATTAGAAAATATATTACATCGTATTGATTCAAGTAATCAAGTACATGTATTTAGTGAAATTATTCCAGATCCTCCGATTGAAGTTGTTGTAAAAGGCATTCAAGAAGGAGCAGGAAAACATATAACAATCGTAATGGCGATTGGTGGAGGTTCAGCTATTGATGCTTCAAAAGCTATTTATTATTTTGGGAAACAACAACAAGTATTCCAAAATGCTACATTGATTGTTATTCCAACAACTAGTGGAACAGGCTCTGAAGTGACAGATTTTTCAATTATTACAGATAGTGAAAAAGGGACAAAATATCCATTGATTTCTCGTGATATTTTGCCAGATGTTGCTATTTTAGATCCGGCTATTGTTGCGACTTTACCAAAAAATATTACAGCAGATACAGGTATGGACGTTTTAACTCACGCTATAGAAGCGTATGTGTCTGTTAAAGCGACAGATTTTTCAGATGCTCTAGCAGAAAAAGCTATTAAATTAGTGTTTGAGTATTTACCAAAAGCGTATGCAAATGGAAATGATATGGAAGCTCGTGAGAAAATGCATAATGCTTCAACTTTAGCAGGGATGGCATTTAATACAGCTTCACTAGGGTTAAATCATGGAATTGCTCATGCAGCGGGTGCTAAATTCCATGTGCCACATGGGCGATTAAATAGTATCATTATGCCACATCTTATTCGATATAATGCTAATATGAGTAAAACAGGTAAAATAGGTTTTGATAAACGTGCGGCACAACGTTATCGTCAAATAGCTAACCTAATAGGCTGCTCAGCAAGTAATGATGCTATGGGTGTTCGTCAATTAATTACGGCTATTCAAAAACTACAAAAAGCATTAGATATGCCAGCAAGTTTGAAAGAATATGGTGTAGAATCACAAACATTTGTTGATTATTTAGAAGAAGTTGCTAAGGCGGCTATTAAAGATAGATGTACAGATACAAATCCACGTGTTCCGAAAGTAGAAGAAGTTGTGGAGTTGTTAAAAGCTATGTATTAGACATAGAATTGAATGTATAGTAAGAGGTGAATTGTTTGGAAGAGAAACAAAGAGTTATTCAAGAATATGTTCCGGGTAAACAAATCACTTTGGCACATTTGATTGCCAATCCTGATGATGTGATTTTTGAAAAATTAGGATTGATGGTAGACTCAAAAGAAGCGATTGGCGTTTTGACAATTACACCTAGTGAAGCGGCTATTATTGCGGTGGATATTGCAACTAAGGCAGCAGGTGTACAAGTTGGATTTGTTGATCGTTTTAGTGGTTCAGTTGTACTGACTGGAGATGTTTCTTCAGTTGAGGCAGCTTTAAGAGCGGTCAATGATGGGTTAGAGAGTATTTTAGGTTTTGCTGTTGCAACAGTAACACGTACATAATACTAGTCAATCATGAAAGAGGGTGCCTAAGTGGAAAAGAAAAAACGAGTGATTCAAGAGTCAGTTCCCGGCAAACAAATTACTCTGGCACATGTGATAGCTAATCCAGATCCTATTATTTTTGAGCGGATTAATTTAGTCACAAAAAATCAAGATGCTATAGGTATATTGCACATGACACCAAGAGAAACGGCAATGATTGCTGCTGATGTGGCAAGAAAAGACTCTGGTGTAGAGATTGGATATGTTGATCGATTTAAAGGCTCTGTTGTTATGATGGGAAGTGTTTCTTCAGTTGAGTCAGCTATAGAGGCGGTTATTGATGACTTAGTTAATCGACTAGGTTTCAAACGTACGGTTATTACTAGAACGTGATGGAATATCTTAATAATGAATTAGGAGAAAAGGCGATGAAAGGAAAAATTATAATTGTTGATGATGAGCCAATGACACGATTGGACATTAAAGACATTCTAGAAGAAAATGGCTACAAAGTAGTGGCTGAAGCAACAGATGGTTTTGAGGCAATCGAGAGCTGTCGCCAACATCATCCAGATTTAGTGATTATGGATATTAAAATGCCTTTATTAGATGGGCTAACTGCGGCAAAGAAAATCCTTGATGATCGTTTGGCGAATAGTGTTATTTTATTGTCAGCTTTTAGTGACGAGGGGTACACTCAACGTGCTAAAGAGTACGGGGTTAGTGGTTACTTGGTCAAACCTTTAGATGCTAAATCTTTAATTCCAACAGTTGAAGTAGCTATTAGTAATGGAATCAGAACACAAGCGTTATCAGATGAAATTGCACGTGTGACACGAAAATTAGAAGATAGAATTATTATCGAAAGAGCTAAGGGTGTCGTTATGAAAAGAGAAGGATTAAGCGAAGAAGAAGCGTTTAAGAAAATTAGAACGATAAGCATGCAAAAACGTTCACCTATGGTAGATATTGCAAAATTGTTGGTGTTGAATGATGAAATATAAGAAAATAATTCAAGAACTTTGTCACAAAGAAACAGACTTAAGCCAAGAAGATATTGATTACTTAGTCGAACAAGCACAGCGTTTATTAGACAATGCATTGTATGAAGATGAAGATGTCTTTATTGATGTAGAATCAAGTTATTCGCAAGAAGCGGTTGTTGTGTTTCACAAACCACCAAAGAATAAAGCAAGCTTATACCAAAATCAAATTGTTGGGCAACATGCTTATCAAAAAAATGAACCTGGTGTATTAAGAACATTACGTACTGGTGCTATTACGATAGGTTTGTCAGCTCTTTCTCAAGAAGGAGTATCTATTCAACAACGTGTTTATCCGATTTCTCGTGAAAAAGGAAATGTTATTGGTGTTGTAATCGTTGAAACAGATGTAACCAAAGAATTGGATGCGCATTTTACAAAGAAAGATAAAAAAGACGTTTATACAATTACAAATGCTCTTTCGGAATTAGAGCAGATAACCGTTTCTCAATATATCCAAGATGCAATTCTGTTGTTTAACGAGCATGGAATTTTAAAACAGCACAATCCCTCTGCTACGCTATATTATACCGAAAAATTTGGGTATATGGATAATCTGTTGGGGTTGCACTACGATAATTTAGCTTTAGATTCCTATAGTTTTGAAGAAATTAAAGCGTTATTTGAGTCAAATGAATGGGCTGAAGAGCAAGTTGTTGAAGTCAAATATGGGCACCATTTCTTCCAATTGAAACGTGCGTATGTTGAAAAATTTAAAACATTAGTCATGATTTTTAAAGATATTACAGATACGAAAAAGCATGAACAAGAATTGGTTAGCAAATCTGTGGCTTTAAGAGAAATGAATCACCGTATAAAAAATAATTTACAAACAGTCATGTCGTTGTTAAGATTGCAAGCTAGACGAAGTAATGATACGGTTAAAGCGTTGTTAATGGACAGTATTAGTCGTATTTTTGCTATCTCAGCAACGCATGAGTTGTTGTCTAAGGAAACAAATGACAGAGTTAATGTGTTTAAAGTTATAGAAGCGGTTATTGAAAATATCAAACGCATTTGTGTTGAACAGAGCGATGTAGATGTGATTTTAGATGTTGATTCTGGTATTTATCTAGATAGTAATCGTGCAGTTGCTATGTCATTAATTGTCAATGAGCTTGTTCAAAATAGTTTTAATCATGCCTTTGTTAAAAATGAAGGAAAAGTTGATAAAAAACAAAGAATACACTTGCAAATTTTCGAAAAAAATGGTTTAATGTTTATGAAAGCTAGTGACAATGGAAAGGGTTACAGTAGAGAAGTCGTGACTTCAGACCATTTAGGGTTGAAAATTGTTGAAGAATTTGTCAAAACGAAGTTGCTAGGTAAAATCAAAGTGCGTTCAGATGAAAAGGGCACTTTAACTACAGTTTCATTTAAAATTTAATAGTGACTGACAATGAGGTCGGTCTTAGCAATGGCGCTAGTTAACGGTTTAGTTATTTTTATGGACTAATCCGGTAATTTTGCGTCTTTTTTTGGAGGTGTACACATGTCAGATAAAATACTGAGTGTAGGGATTGATTTGGGGACATCCACTACTCAGCTAGTACTCTCGGAATTAACGATTGAGAATATTGCATCTGTGTTCACAATCCCTAGAGTTTATATTACGGATAAAAAAGTATTGTATAAGAGTGATATTATGTTTACTCCTATTGATGATAATGCTTTGATTGAAGTAGATAAAATTAAACAATTTGTGACTCATGAGTATGCAAAAGCAGGGATTGATAAACAAAATATTCAAATGGGAGCAGTTATTATCACGGGAGAAACAGCCCGTAAGGAAAACGCAAGCCATGTTATTGAAGCTATGAGTGGTTATGCCGGCGACTTCGTAGTCGCAACAGCTGGTCCAGATTTGGAGAGCATTATTGCAGGAAAAGGAGCAGGTGCACATACTTATTCTCAAGAGCACCATACGTCAGTTGCAAATATTGACATTGGTGGAGGAACATCGAATTTAGCAGTTTTTAGAGAAGGTGATTTAATTGATACAGCTTGCTTTGACATAGGCGGGAGATTAGTAAAAATTGATCCTTCAACTAAAAAAGTGCTATACATTGCCCCTAAACTTCAAACAATTATACAAGACAAACAATTTTCTTTACGTGTTGGTCAAATTGTTAATCGCCAAGAATTAGATAGTCTCATTCAAGAAATGGTGCGTGTCATTGAAAATTCTGTAGGTGTAGGGGAGAAAAGTCCGTATTATGACTTGTTACAGACTAATCACGGCTTAAAATTAGATTATGATATTCGCAATGTATCATTCTCAGGTGGAGTTGCGGATTGTATTAATCAAGAATTCGGTGAAGGTGATGATTTACGTTTTGGAGATATTGGCGTATTATTAGGACGTGCTATTAGACGTTCGAAAGTCTTTGATGAAAAGAACGTAATTGAGTCAGTTGAAACCATTAGAGCAACAGTAGTTGGAGCGGGTAGTCATACGACAGATGTGAGTGGTAGTACAATTACATATATTGAAAATGTGTTGCCAATTAAAAACATTCCTGTCTTAAAATTTGCTCCTGCTGATGAATTGCATGATTCAGAAGAGTTCGGCAAAATTATTGAGGAAAAAATCAGATGGTTTATGCTCGAAAATGAAGTGCAACAAGTTGCACTGGCTCTTGAAGGAGAAAAAAGCCCTTCATTCAATCGTGTAAGTGATCTTGCTCAAGCAATAGTGAATGGAACAAAGAGTTTTGTTCAAAAAAACATTCCAATTTTAATTATCGTTAGACAAGATATGGCAAAAGCACTTGGACAGTGTTTATTTGCAAAATTGCCGGAAAATTATCCTTTTGTATGCATTGATTCTGTTGATGTACAAAGTGGGGACTATATTGATATAGGTAGACCTGTTATTGAAGGTTCTGTTTTACCGGTAGTTGTCAAAACATTAGTATTTAACTAGACAAAGGAGGTCAAAAATATGATTCTAAAAACCAAATTATTTGGTAGAACATATGAATTTAAGTCTGTAAAAGAAGTCATGGCGAAAGCTAATGAATTAAAATCAGGAGATGAGTTAGCAGGTGTAGCAGCATCATCAGCTGAGGAACGTGTAGCGGCTAAAGTTGTTTTAGCACAATTAAAATTGTCTGATTTATTCAACAATCCTGCTGTTCCTTATGAAGAAGATGAAGTAACACGTATCATCATTGATGACGTTAACTTGAGAACTTATGAAAAAATTAAAAACTGGACAGTTGAAGAATTACGTGAATGGATTTTAGATAGCAAAACAACAAATATTGATATTCAATGGATTTCACGTGGTTTGACATCAGAAATGGTAGCAGCTGTAACAAAATTAATGACAAATATGGACTTAATTGTTGGAGCACAAAAAATTGTGATTACAAAAACAGCTAATACAACAATCGGTGTACCGGGAACATTCTCTTCTCGTTTACAACCTAACCACACAACAGATGATCCAGATGGTATTATGGCTTCTACAATGGAAGGTTTTGCTTATGGTTCAGGAGATGCTCTTTTAGGATTGAACCCAGTTGATGATTCTACTGAAAGTGTAAAACGTGTATTACATAAGTTTAATGATTTTATTGAAGAATATAAAATTCCTACACAACATTGTGTTTTAGCGCATGTTACAACACAAATTGAAGCAATGAATCAAGGTGCTCCTACTGGTCTTGTTTTCCAATCTATTGCAGGTTCTGAAAAAGGAAATGAGGCATTTGGATTTAACGCTGCAACTATTCAAGAAGCATGGGATACTGCTCTTAAAGTAGGTACTGCTGCTGGACCAAACGTGATGTATTTTGAAACAGGTCAAGGTTCTGAATTATCTTCAGATGCACATTATGATACTGACCAAGTGACAATGGAAGCACGTTGTTATGGTTTTGCTAAACACTATGACCCATTCTTAGTAAATACTGTTGTTGGATTTATTGGACCAGAATATTTATACAACTCTAAACAAGTTATTCGTGCAGGTTTAGAAGATCATTTTATGGGTAAATTATCTGGTATTTCTATGGGATGTGACGTATGTTACACTAACCACATGAAAGCTGACCAAAATGATGCTGAAAACTTAACAGTCTTGTTAGGTGTTGCAGGAGTTAACTATATCATGGCAATTCCTCATGGAGATGATATCATGTTGAACTATCAAACAACTGGATACCATGAAACTGCTACAATGCGTGAATTATTAAATAAACGTCCAATTAAAGAGTTTGAAGAATGGATGGAAAACATGGGATTAATGAAAGACGGTCGCTTAACTGAAATCGGTGGAGATGGATCAGTCTTCATGAAAACAAAATAATTAGGAGGGCATTATAGTGGATGAATTGCAATTAAAAGAAATGATTCGCTCATTATTAAGCGAAATGGGAGCAGAAACTAAACCTGCTGAAACTAAAGAACAAGGTAATGCCGTACAATCTGAAGGATATAAACCTGTTCAAAGTAATGTAGAAGACGGATTTATTGATGACATTACTGAAGTAGATATTCAAAAACAATTTTTAGTACCTAATGCTATTAATGAAGAAGCATATCGTAAAATTAAAAACTTTACACCTGCTCGTTTAGGTTTATGGAGAGCTGGAACAAGATATAAAACACAAACAGTTTTACGTTTCAGAGCAGACCATGCTGCTGCACAAGATGCAGTATTCTCATACGTAGATGAAGAATTTGTTAAAAAAATGGGCTTTAAAGAAGTTGAAACAAAAGCGACATCTAAAGATGAGTATTTAACTCGTCCGGACTTAGGAAGAATTTTCTCAGAAGAACAACAACAAGTTATCAAAGAGAGTTGTGCACATAATCAAAAAGTGCAAGTTATCGTTGGTGACGGATTAAGTTCTGCTGCTATTGAAGCAAATATTCCAGATTTCTTGCCAGCACTAAAACAAGGTTTAAAAATGTTTGGCTTAGAATTCAACGAAGTATTATTTGTTAAGCACGCACGTGTTGCATCTATGGATCAAATTGCTGAGCTTACAGGTGCAGAAGCTGTGTGTATGTTGATTGGGGAACGTCCAGGTTTAGTGACTGCCGAATCAATGAGTGCATATTTAGCTTATAAACCAACTGTTGGTATGCCAGAGGCAAAAAGAACAGTTGTATCTAATATTCATAAAAAAGGTACGCCAGCGGTTGAAGCAGGAGCTTACGTTGCTGAAATTATCAAGAAAATATTAGATAATAAGAAATCAGGTATTGATTTAAAATAACATAAGGAGGTCAGGACTTTGAAAAACGAACGTCTTGGTGCAAATGTATTAAGTGCAGTAATTATTTCAAATGTGGATGCAGGATTAGCTGCTTCTTTAGAGTTAAAACCACACCACAGAAGTTTAGGTATTGTAACATCTGATTGTGACGATGTAACATACGTAGCTTTAGATGAAGCTACAAAAGCAGCTGATGTAGAGGTAGTTTATGCAAGAAGTATGTATGCTGGTGCAGCAAATGCTTCAACAAAATTAGCTGGTGAGGTTATTGGTATTATTGCTGGACCAAACCCAGAAGAAGTACGTAGTGGATTAGATGTTGCCGTATATGAAATTGAAAATGGCGCAAGTTTCTATAGTGCAAATGATGACAATACAGTTCCTTATTTTGCACATTGTATTTCACGTGCAGGTTCTTATTTGTCAGCTGGTGTAAACGCAGAAGAGGGTGTAGCTATTGCTTACCTAATTGCTCCACCAGCAGAAGCAATGGTTGGTTTAGATGCAGCCTTAAAAGCGGCTGATGTAACAGTAGGTGCTTTCTATGGTCCACCTAGTGAAACAAACTTCGCAGGAGGCTTATTAGTTGGTTCTCAATCAGCTTGTCGTGCTGCCTGTGATGCATTTGCAAGAGCAGTTCAAACTGTTGCAAGTGACCCAAAAAGTTACTAAAAGGATGATGTAAATGGCAGGAGAAGCATTAGGTTTAATTGAGGTGCGAGGCATGTTAGGTGCTGTTGTTGCAGCAGATGCCGCATTGAAAGCAGCTAATGTTACATTGCTAAATATTGAGCCAGTTAAAGCAGGACTTAGAACAGTTCAATTAAATGGTGATGTAGGTGCAATACGTGCAGCTGTTGATGCAGCCGTAGCAGCAGTGGCAGATTTGGATTGCTATTTAGCAAGCCATGTCATTGCACGCGTTGATGAACAAACAAAACGCATCTATGGTGCCATTCAAGTTCCTCAAAAAGAAATCATTAAAGAAGATGAAGAAAGTGTTCAAGAAATTGAAGAGGTTCAGGCGATCGAACTTATTCAGGAAGAAATAGCCCCTTCACAAACGACTGAAAATCTTGTTCAAGTTGATGAAATTGAAGATAGCTTGGACACAACATTTACTAGAGAAGAACTAGAAAAAATGAGAGTTGTTAAACTAAGAGAAATTGCTTATCGTACAGAAGGCATTTCATTGACGAAGAAACAAATTAAGTTTGGAAATAAACAGACTTTAATTGATGCTTTGCTAAAAAAATAATCCAGAAGGGAGATTAAATAAGCGTGAAATTAGAAGATAAAGATTTAATTTCGATTCAAGAAACGCGTGATTTAATACGTGCAGCTAAAGTTGCACAAGCTGAATTAGCTAAAATGTCACAAGAACAAATCGATACAATCGTAAAAGTTGTTGCTAAAGCATGTTACGATGAACGTGTTCGTTTAGCTAAAATGGCGGCAGAAGAAACAGGCTTTGGTAAATGGGAAGATAAAGTGTTGAAAAATGCTTTAGCATCTCAAACATTGCTAGAAAATATCAAAGATATGAAAACTGTAGGTATTCTATCAGATGATAAAGTGAATAAAGTTATGGAAGTTGCTGTTCCAGTTGGAGTTGTTGCAGGTTTAATTCCGTCAACAAACCCAACATCGACAGTAATGTACAAAGCATTGATTTCATTAAAAGCAGGGAATGCTATTGTATTCTCTCCACACCCAAATGCTTTAAAAGCAATTGAAGCAACTGTTGAAGTTATTCAAAAAGCTGCTAAAAGTGCAGGATGCCCAGATGGTGCAGTTGGTGTTATTCACAATGTTTCATTACAAGCAACTCAAGAACTAATGAAAAATAATGACACTAATTTAATTCTTGCTACTGGTGGTTCTGCAATGGTTAAAGCAGCCTACTCATCAGGAACACCTGCGATTGGTGTAGGTCCAGGAAATGGTCCAGCATTTATTGAAAAATCAGCAGATATTCCAACAGCTGTTCGCCACATTATTGAATCAAAAACTTTTGATAATGGTGTTATCTGTGCTTCTGAGCAATCAGTTATTGTTGAAGAAGTATCAAAAGCAGCAGTTATTGCAGAATTTAAAAAACAAGGTGCATACTTCTTGAATGAAGCAGATGCGGAAAAATTGGGTAAATTCATTATTTTACCAAGTGGTGCAATGAATCCAAAAATGGTTGGGAAAACACCACAAGTTATTGGAAAAATGGCAGGTGTTGAGGTACCAGCAGATGCTAAAGTGTTAATTGCTGAAACATCTGGAGTAGGTAAACATGCACCATACTCAATGGAAAAATTAGCACCAATCTTAGGTTTCTACACAGTAAAAACTTGGGAAGAAGCATGTGAATTAAGCATGAAGATTTTACATCATGAAGGTGTAGGTCATACAATGGCTATTCACTCACAAAATGAAGAGGTTATTCGTGAATTCGCATTGAAAAAACCTGTATCACGTTTATTGGTAAATACACCAGCCGCTTTAGGTGGTGTAGGGGTAACAACTGGATTGTTCCCAGCCTTTACATTAGGTTGTGGTGCAGTTGGTGGAAGTGCAACATCTGATAATGTATCACCAGAGAATTTATTCAACAAACGTCGTATCGCTTATGGTGTACGTGAACTTTCAGATATTAAAAAAGCACAATCAGCTACAACAACATCTGTGGATACAACAAGTACAGATGAAAATCAATTAATTGACTTATTAGTGAAAAAAGTATTGGAAAAATTACAATAATTAATGATAAAATAGAAAAATAGTAAAACAATATAATTTGGAGGAATTTTATTATGGCAAACGCAAATGCATTAGGAATGGTAGAAACAAAAGGTTTAGTAGGAGCAATTGAAGCAGCAGATGCAATGGTTAAAGCAGCTAACGTAACTTTAATCGGTAAAGAACAAGTTGGTGGCGGATTAGTAACAGTTATGGTTCGTGGTGATGTTGGTGCTGTTAAAGCTGCAACTGATGCTGGTGCTGCAGCTGCTGAAAACGTGGGTGAATTAGTATCTGTACACGTTATTCCACGTCCACATTCAGAAGTTGAAGTTATTTTACCAAAATAATGACTTATTATGCTTTAATTATCGCAACGGGTTTCCGTTGCGATAATTAAAATAGTGCATAAAGATTTTTTACTGTCAAGGTAGTAAATCATGAGAGTTTGTATGACTGGATAGAGTTATATGAACTATGTCTGTTTAGACATTATAGGAACAAGGATGTGAGAATATGCCAGTTGTAACAGAAGCTAAAGTCAGAAAATTGCTTAAAGAAGGTCAAATTATTGAGCAAGGTACTTTTGTTTTAGAAGGAAATGATAAATTAACCCCTTCAGCAAAAGGTTTTTTAGCTGATCATCATGTTACAGTTGTTTATTCAGGTGCAACGAGTCATTCGCAAAGCACAGTGCCACACATACCTAATATTAAACAAATTGATAATATAGCTCATTCAGCAGCATTACCGTATGTTGTCAGATTAGCAAGGTTATACCCAATACTTCTACGTGCTCAAAGAGCATTTCACTTAGATTTTGAAGATGATTTATGCAAACGCACGGCTTCAATTTTAGCTATGCTACAACAAATAGTAAATCATCGTATTGAAGATGATGTTCAGGTTTATAATGAGAGCTTTTTATCTAACGCAGAGCTTCAAGCAATTCGTATTGCTAAACAGTTAAATCCTAATGATAGTGTGTTAGATTACACATTGTCGGAAGGGAAATTACACTGTTATGAAGCGTATATTGAATGTGCAATTGTAAGAAATGAGTTAGATATTTTAGACAAGACACATGATGTGTATATTGAAAAAGTTTCTCAATTATTAAAAGCTATTGAAGTATTACTGTGGTTAATCATAGATTAGAATAATAAGGGGGTGTGTATGACATGGCTAGCATAGATGAATTAATCAGCAAAGTATTGGAAAAAGTTCAAAATGAGGTATCAAATAGTTTTGAAGTGGAGGCCAGTGGGCGTCATATCCATTTATCTCAAGCAGATGTGGATACATTATTTGGAAAAGGTTATGAGTTGACCAAACAAAAAGATCTTTCTCAACCTGGACAATATGCATGTAAAGAGCGTATTACCGTACTTGGTCCTAAAGGAGCATTTCATAATGTGGTTATTTTAGGTCCAGTTCGTCCAGAATCACAAGTAGAAATTTCTTTAACAGACGGATTAGCGTTAGGTGTTAAAGCACCTATACGTGAAAGTGGTGATATTGAAGGAACACCAGGTATTGTTCTTGTTAATGGAAACAATGTGGTTAGTTTAGAAAAAGGTTTGATTGTTGCTAAACGTCATATCCACATGTCACCAGATGATGCACGTAAAGCTGGCGTAGAAAATAAAGAAATCGTTCAAGTTAAAGTTGAAGGAGCACGTCCTTTAATTTTTGATGATGTTGTTGTACGTGTTCACCCGAATTTTGCTACAGCAATGCATATTGATTATGATGAAGCAAATGCATGTGGATTCACAAAGGGTATGCGTGGACGTATTATAAAAAAATCTTAATTGAGAAAGGCTGATAGAAGTGGAGAATGTTGATAAATTAGTACAATTAATAACAGATCGTCTGTTAGAAAATCTACAACATGCACCTACCAATAAGTCTGTTCTCTTAATTGGAGGGACAAGCAAGAATGTAGATGCGCTTGAAAAAGCAGGATATGTTCTAGTGGATGATCTTCAATTAACTACAGAATATATTGTAGTAGAGTCTATTCAAACGGATTCTCTTTTACGTATAGCATCACTATGCCCTACAACTCAAGAGGAATCAGCATTAGTAAAAGGACTTCTACAAGGTAAAGCAGTATATGTCCTTAACTCTGCCTTACAATTAGAGGCGTATAAAAAAACAGCAACACCGTTGTTGTTTAAAGAGTTATTGAATCAAAAACAAAAATTAGAAAAATATGGCGTTAAATTCTGTGATAATGTGGATTTTATAGCATCAACTGAACCAGTTACACCACATAATCAAGTAGATGTATCATCTAGTCAGCAAGTGGTAAAATCTGATAAAAAATCTAAGTTAATTACTGAAGCAAAATTGAAAGATTTGAATTTGCGTGAAGGTGATGTCTTTGTAGCTGCTAAAGGAACTATTGTCACATCATTAGCTAAGGATTATTTAAAACGTCATAAAATTACGTTGCAAAATGAAAAATAAGATAGGAGAATAAAGATGTTTGTTGGTAAAGTTGTTGGTAGCTTATGGGCTACTAGAAAAGATGAAAAATTGAATGGTTTAAAATTTTTAGTAGTAGAGCGTCAATTAAATGAACATCAAGTTGATCCTAATCTTGTTGTAGCAGCAGACCATGTTGGTGCAGGAGAAGGCGATTTGGTCATGGTGACTACGGGAAGTGCTGCACGACGTAGTATGTCAAATGAAAACGTCCCTGTAGACATGGTTATTGTAGGTATTATTGATAAAGTAGAATATCCAAGAGATTAAACATTAGGAGATATTAAAAAGATGAGTGTAGATAAAATTATTATTTATATCATGGCAATCTTTATGATTATTGCTGCCGTAGACAAATGTATTGGTGGCAAATTAGGGTTGAGTGAAAAATTTGAAGAAGGTATTATGGCAATGGGTGCCTTAGCCTTATCTATGGCTGGTATTATGGTAGTTGCACCAATTATTGCCTCTGTTTTAAGACCTATTGTTGTTCCAATGTATGAATCAGTAGGTGCTGATCCATCTATTTTTGCCACAACATTTATTGCAAATGATATGGGTGGAGCTCCATTAGCGTTAAGTTTAGCAAAAAACGAAGTTATTGGTAAATTAGCAGCGTATGTATTAGGTGCTATGATGGGTCCTACTATCGTGTTTACTATTCCAGTCGCTTTAGGAATTATTCAAAAAGAAGATCGTCCGTTATTGGCACGTGGTGTGTTATACGGTATTGTTACTATTCCAATTGGGTTCTTCTTAGGTGGTTTATTTGTTCCAGGTATCAACATTGTATCATTAGCAATTAACTTAGTTCCAATTGCTATTGTAGCTGGTTTAATTTTACTTGGATTAATTTTGATACCAAATGGCATGATTAAAGGTTTTGAAATCTTTGGACAAGGTGTTGTTATTTTAGCAACATTAGGATTAGCTTTTGGTGGATTCCAATTATTAACAGAAACAGAATTTTTAGTGAATTTATATCCAGTAGTTGATGGCGTTCAATCAACTCCAGCTTCAGTATTAAAAGAAGCGTTTGAAGTTGTTGGACATATTGCTGTGACTTTAGCAGGAGCATTTGCATTAGTAGCTGTGTTTACTAAAGTGGCTAATAAACCTTTATTAGCTATTGGTAAATCTTTAGGCATGAATGAAGTGGGAGCTGCTGGTTTAGTAGCATCTATGGCAAATAATATTGCAATGTTCCAAATGTTAAAAGATATGGATAAACGTGGTAAAATCATTAACGTGGCGTTTGCCGTATCAGCGTCATTTGTTATTGGAGATCATTTAGGATTTACTGCTGGTGCAGAATCATCAATGATTGTCCCAATGATTATCGCTAAATTAATTGGTGGGGTTACAGCGGTATTGTTAGCATTTATGTTAACTAGAAAAGAAGCATAATATAATAAACGGAGGCTTATTTTATGGCTGAAATCAATCGTAATGAATTAGAATCATTAGTGCGTAAAATTTTGTTAGAAGAATTATTAACTAAAGATTCTGCAAAAAAAGTAAGTAAATCAGGGGTAACATCAATTCGTTTACCTAAATTAGATGTACGTGTTGAAGATCGCCTAGACACAGGTAATCCAGAACATCAAGTGTATACACGTGATTTATTAACATTAGATGAAAGCCCACGCTTAGGTTTAGGCTTAATGACAATGGAAAAAACAACATTCCCATGGCATTTGGAATACGATGAGGTTGACTACGTTATTGAAGGTCAATTAAATATTATCGTAGGTGATGAAGTGATGTCTGCTGGACCGGGTGAAGTTATTTTCATTCCTAAAGGCAGCGATATTCAATTCTCAGTTCCAGATAAAGCACGTTTTATTTATGTGACTTATCCAGCTGATTGGGCAAATCAATAAAGTTATAGAAAATGAAGGAACCCTACAAGGAGTTCCTTCATTTTCGGTTCTATAATAAATAGGGTTGATGAAAAAAGTTCATTAACCCTATTTGACATAGAACCATAATTTAAAACAATCGTGTTGGCTTTTGCCAACACGATTGTTTTATACACAAAAGTGCTTTTTATCAATATAACGCATTTATTAGCAATTTTAAGAAGTCTCGCTATTAACTTGCAATTCCTGTTTTGTCAACGGCTTCTCCGATGTTTCTAAAATGGTCTGAAATACGTTCTAAGTTACTTAACAAGTCCATGACAATGACACCTGATTCAGGTGTAGCAATATCTTTATTCATACGGAGAACATGATTTCGGCGAATATCAAGTTTTAATGTATCAATTTGTCTTTCAATATCAATAATCCGGTTAATATCTTCAATATTACCAGTTGACATGGCATCAATAGCTAGACGGAAACCTGTAAGGACAAGCTCGTAAACGTGGTTTAGCTCACTGATAACAGTATCATCTAATACAATATTTTGTTCGATAGCCTCACGTGCATACTCAGCAATATTTTCCGCATGATCAGAGATGCGTTCCACATCATGAATAGAGTTAAACAAATAGTCGATACGTTGTAATTCTGTGCTTGAAATAGTTTCTTGTTTGGATAATTCAACAAGGTATTCAATAAGTTGTTTTTCGTATTTATTGACACGTTTTTCATGACGGATAGCCTCTTTAACTGCAGCAGAATCTTTAAGTTGGATTGCTTGAATAGCAGAAGTGATTGTTTTTTCTGCTTCACTTGACATCAAAATAAACTCATATAGTGCATTGTTTAAGGCGATGGCAGGTGTTTGTAATAAATAGGGATCTAAATAAGTTGAATTTTTTTGTGCATCCATAGCATTTTCTTCAGGGGTAATTGGTAAAATCCAATAGACGAGTTTTAATAGCAATGTTGAAAATGGGAACAAAACTATGACATTAACAATATTAAATAAGCTATGTGCATTTGCAATCTGTCTAGCAATATCATTAGGTGTTGCATGTTCAACAACTGCTGTTAATGTACTGGTTAAAAATAGCATAAAGTAAATGGTGCCAATAATATTGAATGATAAATGGATTAATGCAACACGTTTTCCTTTGCGAGATGTTCCTAAAGAACTAATTAGTGCGGTTGTACATGTTCCAATATTATCTCCAAAAATGATGTAAATGGCTGTTGATAAAGGCAAAATGCCATTTGCTGCTAGAGCAATTAAAACACCTATAGTTGCACTTGAACTTTGTAAGACAAAGGTCATGATTAGACCGATAGCTAATCCGATTAATGGATTGCTTCCATATTTTAAAATCCAATCCACAAAAACAGGAGATTCTTTCAATGGAGAAAGTGAATCTTTTAAATAGTTCATGCCAATAAAGAGAATCCCAAATCCAATAAGAATATCTGAGGCATCTTTTAGTGACATTTTTTTTGTCACACTTTTCATAATAATTCCACTGGCAATAGCGATAGGTGCTAGTTGTGTAAGATTTAATGAAACAAGTTGTCCAGTAATTGTTGTTCCAATGTTGGCACCAAAAATGATACCTATAGCTTGTTGTAGTGACATCAATCCAGCATTTACAAAACTGACAACCATAACAGACGTTGCACTAGAACTTTGGATAATCATTGTAACAAACATACCTACAATGACTGCCATAAACTTAGTTCGTGTAAGTTTTTGAATAATTCCTTTTAGTTTATCGCCAGCAACTTTTTGTAGTCCGGCTGCCATTAAATTCATTCCGTATAGAAATAGAGCAAGTCCAGCAATGGCACTTAATAACATTTCAATTGACATATAAACACTCCTAAATACATTCTATTTTGTATTTTACAACAAAAATGTAAAACTGTCTTTATTTATCTTGTAATAATTCTGAAAGTGATGAAATAACATGTGTTGGACAAATATTTTTCGAATAAGACCTATGCTTAGGAGTAATCCAGCATGTGTCAATCTGACTAAGGTTTCCTCCATATATATCAGCTTGTAGCGAATCTCCAATGATTAATACAGATTGTTTATCTGTAATGGTTAAAGCATCTAAAACATAGTCAAAAAAACGTATATCAGGTTTTTGATACCCAATACTGTCTGAAATAAAGATACGTTCTTTAAAAAAAGGATATAGTTGATTGTTTTTTAAACGTGATATTTGTGTATCATGTACACCATTTGTGATAATGGCTAATTGATGTGTTTTTGCTAAGGTTTGGACAACATGCAATGTGTCTGAAAAAAGTTGATTTCCTGAACTTAGCCATTGACGATATAACACATCTGTGTGGTTGGCATCAATTTCTAAGTTGAAACGTTTAAAAAATAAGCTGAAGCGTTGAGAAAGTACTTCTGATTTTGACAACGTTCCTTGTTCATACTGGCTCCATAATTGCTTGTTTATCTCTTGGTAGTCTAAGTAATGCTTTGAGCAGTAAGGAATATTAAAGTATTCCAATAATTTTTTAAACGCAGTCTGTTGAGCTAGCTGAAAATCTAACAGCGTATCATCTATATCAAATAAAATGGTTTTATATTTTTTTAGCATAGTCATTTCCTTTTTTAGTTGTTTTATTTATTGTAAGAGCCATATAATAGATTGTCAATGTAAAACTAGATAGCTACATCATATTGAAAAAGTATATAAATAATTATTTGATTATTGAAGCATTCTACATTACAATGGAAACATCATATAAAAATAAGCACGCTAAAAAATAAACGTGTAAAATTGAAGTGTGAATAAGGAAGTTAATTTATGGGAAAAAAGTGTAAAAAGACAGTAATTACAACAGATGATGTTGTTCTAGTGGACGGATATTATATGCCTAAAATGATTGTGGAACCTTATAAGCGAATGAGAGCTGCTTGTATTTTTGAAATGAGTAGGTGCTTTGAGGAAAAAGGGTATTCTGTAGCGACAATTGTTGAAGAATTGGGCATGTCTATGCATGTTAAACATGAAGAACGTGTAATGTATCGTATTGATTTATCTCCACAGCACGTATCCCATATTGACAAGTTGTTGGGAACAAATAGATTAATGGCTTATTTAGACACATTTAAGGAGGATTAATGATGACAAAATTAAAAGAACAAATATTAAATTTATTGGAAACGAACGGGAAATTAACATACGAAGAATTGGCAGTATTGCTAGGCGAAACTACAGAAATTATTCAGCAAGTTGTTGAGGAACTAGAAAAAGAGGGCATTATTAGTGGGTATCAAGCACTAATTAACTGGGATAAGGCAAATACAGATGATGTTTCTGCTGTTATTGAATTAAAAGTGACTCCACGCAAAGGAAGCGGATTTGATGATATAGCCGAGCAAATTTATCAATATCCTGAAGTTGAAGCGTTGTATTTGATGTCGGGAAGTTATGATTTTATGGTCATTTTACGTAAATCGACGATGCGAAATATTGCGAAATTTGTCAATAAATTAGCTATGTTAGATGAAATTGTTAGTACAGCAACACACGTTGTTCTTGTTCGTTATAAAGATCATGGAACAGTTTTTGTGCAAGAAAAACAAGATAAACGAATGGTGGTAAGTCACTAATGAGAGAAATTTTGAATAGTAAAGTACAAAAATTACAATCTTCTGGAATTAGACGCTTTTTTGGATTGGCAGCAAGCATGGACAATGTGATTTCTTTAGGTGTTGGAGAACCGGATTTTGAAACACCTTGGATTATTAAAGAAGCGGCGATACAATCTATTCAAAAAGGACAAACATTTTATTCAAGTAATGCAGGGTTGTTGCCATTAAGACAAGGCGTATCAGATTTTGTTAAACGGAAGTATCAATTAAACTATAATCCAGAAAATGAAATATTAATGACTGTTGGTGGAAGTGAAGCGATTGATTTAGCTATGAGAACGCTGATAGATGTTGATGATGAAATTATTGTGACATCACCAAATTATGTGTCTTACGGTCCGTGTATAGAACTAGCAGGAGGAATACCTGTTTATTTAGACTTAAAAGAGGAAAATGAGTTTAAATTATTGCCTGATGAATTGGAGCGCTCTATTACATCTAAAACAAAGGCTTTAGTTATCACATTTCCCAATAATCCAACAGGGGCTATTATGGAAAAAGAAGATCTCGAAAAAATAGCTGAAGTTGTCAAAAAACATGATATTTTCGTTATTAGTGATGAAATGTATAGCGAATTAACTTATACATCTACCCCTCACTATAGTATAGGGGCGATTGATGGCATGAAAGAACGCTCTATTATTTTAAATGGATTTTCAAAAGCCTTTGCTATGACAGGTTGGCGATTAGGATTTGTGCTAGCACCAGAAAAAGTCATTGAGGCAATGGTTAAAATTCATCAATATACAATTGTTGCTCCTGCAACATTTGTACAATATGCTGCTATTCAAGCGATTAATACATGTGATGACGAGATTGAAACGATGCGTCTATCTTACAACCAAAGACGGAGATTTTTGTTGAATAAATTAAAACAAATGAATTTACATTGTTTTGAACCAAGAGGAGCATTTTATCTATTCGTTAATATTCAGCAATTTGGTATGAGTTCAGAAGAATTTTGTGAACGGTTATTGCACGCAGAACATTTAGCAATTGTTCCTGGATCAGCCTTTGGGCAAGCCGGAGAGGGATTTGTACGTATTTCTTATGCGTATTCATTAGAACAGTTAAAAGAAGCCATGCAACGTTTAGAGCGTTTTGTTAAATCATTAGTGTAAAAATGTATCTGTTTGATGTATGTGATGTTTAGATTCTAAACATGAAAGTCTGAAAAATCTTGTCATTATATAGTGATAGCTGGAAATTAATAGACACACAAGGAGAAATTCAGTATTTTTAAAGGGTCGTTTATACAAGATGTGAAATAGTCCAGCATTATAATATATAATAAGAGCGTACTGTTGTGCTGAATACTAAAAAAGATATGGCAGCTAGGTAGACAAGATAAAAAATTGAACGCACTATTTAGTTATAAAAAACATGTCAAAGGACTAAGGCACTTGATATGTTGAGAATATGCTCAAAAAAGCTAGTGGATAAAAAATCGTTTATAAGTAAAAATGAGTGATACTATAAAACTGGCTATCTTTAAACAGGATGATTGCCAGTTTCCATGTTTTATTCCTACATCTGTTGCCAAGGTGTTGTAATGCTGCAACTTTTCCTGTAATTGAGTAGAGTTTCAGTGTCAATCGAAAATGAAAATGTCCCAAAATGTGGGCCACTATAAGTGCAATGATTTTAAAAAAAATCATTGCACTTATAGGGCAAAATAATGTATGCTATTAAAGTATCAAGCAAGCTTGTTGTCTTGATACTCTTCAAGAGTTTTTCCAATACTCTTGAGATAGCGTTTGAAAGATGCCAGTTTCCACGGGTGTGATTGTGGTGGAACGTATTGGCGTCTTTCTTTTTTTATATTCTCACCCAAATCAAACACCGCTGAATGCTCTTCATGTGTTAACAAACAACGTGTGGCATAAATGTTGTCAGCGATATTCAAGAAAATATCCCCATTAAATGCTTCAATAACCAACGCTTTTGTGTG
>NZ_SPPB01000150.1 GCF_004570605.1 Granulicatella sp. WM01
GGCTTTGATGACGTTATATTTTTTTATTTCATTCACTGTTAATTCTATCCTTTTCATATCTCTAGTTTATCATTTTGGGACATTTTGTCATTCGATTACTTTAAGACATTATCACATTCGATTGATAAACAGAGTAGATTTTATCTAGAAATATGTCAATCGAAAATGAAAATGTCCCAAAATGTGGGCCACTATAAGTGCAATGATTTTAAAAAAAATCATTGCACTTATAGGGCAAAATAATGTATGCTATTAAAGTATCAAGCAAGCTTGTTGTCTTGATACTCTTCAAGAGTTTTTCCAATACTCTTGAGATAGCGTTTGAAAGATGCCAGTTTCCAAGG
>NZ_SPPB01000151.1 GCF_004570605.1 Granulicatella sp. WM01
GCTAAGAACGCTATTGAAGATGCAGCAACTGCTAAGAAAGCAGCCATCGATGCACGTAATGAATTAACGCAAGAAGAAAAAGATGCTGCTAAGAAAGAAGTTGACGATAAGGCTAAGGAAGCAAAAGCAAATGTTGATAATGCAACAACAAATGCAGAAGTAGACACAGCTAAGACAGACGGTACTACTGCTATTAACGAAGTTAATCCAAATGCAGACGCTAAAACAACTGCTAAGAACGCTATTGAAGATGCAGCAACTGCTAAGAAAGCAGCCATCGATGCACGTAATGAATTAACGCAAGAAGAAAAAGATGCTGCTAAGAAAGAAGTTGACGAT
>NZ_SPPB01000152.1 GCF_004570605.1 Granulicatella sp. WM01
ACGCTCACGCTATAAACCTTGACAACTGCATACCGATTCGAAAAGAAACAATTAGCCCTATTAAGAAAAAACAACTTAATATTTGCTGGAATTTTTACTTACCAACATAATTTGACGAAGAGCCAAAGTTCACCCACACGATTATTTTTGCATGACTAAATGACATTTACTGACACAAATTTAAAGTTTTTAGTTTGTCAATCGAAAATGAAAATGTCCCAAAATGTGGGCCACTATAAGTGCAATGATTTTAAAAAAAATCATTGCACTTATAGGGCAAAATAATGTATGCTATTAAAGTATCAAGCAAGCTTGTTGTCT
>NZ_SPPB01000153.1 GCF_004570605.1 Granulicatella sp. WM01
TACATCGTTAAGTGCGAGCCAATCACTAAGTGCATCATTAAGTGCGAGTGAATCATTAAGCACATCACTAAGTGCAAGCCAATCATTAAGTACATCAATAAGCGCAAGTGAGTCATTAAGCACATCAATAAGCGCAAGTGAGTCATTAAGCACATCACTAAGTGCGAGTGAATCATTAAGTACCTCACTAAGTGCAAGTGAATCATTAAGTACATCGTTAAGTACATCGTTAAGTACGAGTCAATCATTAAGTACATCGTTAAGTACGAGTCAATCATTAAGTACATCACTAAGTGCAAGTGAATCATTAA
>NZ_SPPB01000154.1 GCF_004570605.1 Granulicatella sp. WM01
AATTTGACTTCTTTCTTTATCACTTAAGTGTTTATAGTGTCGTTTTGTGGTATAATGTACTTCGGACATGAAAATCTTCCTATCTATTTGGTTTGGCAACTTTAGTATAGCTGATTTTCATGTTTTTTTGTTTATTTTTATTTGTTGCACTTCATTTTACAACACGGGTATTTTTATCAATCGAATGTGATAATGTCTTAAAGTAATCGAATGACAAAATGTCCCAAAATGATAAACTAGAGATATGAAAAGGATAGAATTAACAGTGAATGAAATAAAAAAATATAACGTCATCAAAGCC
>NZ_SPPB01000155.1 GCF_004570605.1 Granulicatella sp. WM01
TTGTTCCCGGTGGGAATTTATCTTTGTTGACTTCTTTAATTTTATCTTCTACAGCTTTTCTTTCTTCATCAGTTAAGTTTGTGACATCTTTTACTGGTGTTTTTTCTGGTACTGTTGGGGTTATTCTGTCTGCATCTGTTTGTGTGCTTGGTTTTGAATTTGGATCTTTTGAATCTGTTCCCTTAGCTTTTTCTTCCTCATCTGTAAATCCATCATTGTCATCATCTGGATCTGTTACATCTGGGATACCGTCTCCATCTGTATCTCGTTGTACCGTTACTGGTACTTCTACCGTTTTC
>NZ_SPPB01000156.1 GCF_004570605.1 Granulicatella sp. WM01
CTGTGTCTGACGCTTCCGTTCACCGTGTAATGCAACAGGCAGTGATCAGTTGTAAACAAACTTATAGCTATTTACCTAAAGTACTGTGTATTGATGAGTTTAAAGCTTTAAAAACAAGTTATTCAAAGATGAATTTTATATATGTTGATGGCGAAAGTGGCAAAATTATTGACATATTACCGACAAGACAGTGTCGTTATCTACTTAGTTATTTTCTAAAATATTCAAGAAAGCAACGCTTAAACGTACGTTATGTTGTTATGGATATGAATGCACATTATGGTAGTTGGATAAAACA
>NZ_SPPB01000157.1 GCF_004570605.1 Granulicatella sp. WM01
ACAACAAGCTTGCTTGATACTTTAATAGCATACATTATTTTGCCCTATAAGTGCAATGATTTTTTTTAAAATCATTGCACTTATAGTGGCCCACATTTTGGGACATTTTCATTTTCGATTGACAGATAAAAATTGATATTTTTCAGTATTTTTTCTTGACCCGTGTTGTAAAATGAAGTGCAACAAATAAAAATAAACAAAAAAACATGAAAATCAGCTATACTAAAGTTGCCAAACCAAATAGATAGGAAGATTTTCATGTCTGAAGTACATTATACCACAAAA
>NZ_SPPB01000158.1 GCF_004570605.1 Granulicatella sp. WM01
AGACAACAAGCTTGCTTGATACTTTAATAGCATACATTATTTTGCCCTATAAGTGCAATGATTTTTTTTAAAATCATTGCACTTATAGTGGCCCACATTTTGGGACATTTTCATTTTCGATTGACAACTATTTTTTAATCTTTTTTTAACTTTTTTAAAATCCCGTGTTGTAAAATGAAGTGCAACAAATAAAAATAAACAAAAAAACATGAAAATCAGCTATACTAAAGTTGCCAAACCAAATAGATAGGAAGATTTTCATGTCCGAAGTACATTATACCACAA
>NZ_SPPB01000159.1 GCF_004570605.1 Granulicatella sp. WM01
GACAACAAGCTTGCTTGATACTTTAATAGCATACATTATTTTGCCCTATAAGTGCAATGATTTTTTTTAAAATCATTGCACTTATAGTGGCCCACATTTTGGGACATTTTCATTTTCGATTGACAGAGGTTTTTGAAAAAAATACATAGCTTTATATCAATCCCGTGTTGTAAAATGAAGTGCAACAAATAAAAATAAACAAAAAAACATGAAAATCAGCTATACTAAAGTTGCCAAACCAAATAGATAGGAAGATTTTCATGTCCGAAGTACATTATACCACAA
>NZ_SPPB01000015.1 GCF_004570605.1 Granulicatella sp. WM01
GTTTAAATATTTTACATATTTACGAACTCGAGTATTTTTAGTGCAAGAAAAATTATTTAAACAATCTTAATATGGGCCGAAAAGTCTATCAAATCGGTATGCTTATTGTCAAGGCACGCTCACGCTATAAACCTTGACAACTGCATACCGATTCGAAAAGAAACAATTAGCCCTATTAAGAAAAAACAACTTAATATTTGCTGGAATTTTTACTTACCAACATAATTTGACGAAGAGCCTGTTTTTAGAGTTTTTTTAGATAAGGAGCTAAATTTATAGATGTTTGATATGAGAGGTGTGGCACCATACTCTATATCAAACAAAACTTTATAGGTAAAAAGGAATGTATAGTGTGACTAAACATGTTTGTTGCTAGTGGTATTTATCTTTAGAGCATGTGGAGTGATTATCGAATAAAAAGTCAAAATTACTTGATTTTTTTTGAATTACCCTCTAAAATACGCACTATGAATAATTGTTGCATGAGTGAGCTTACTCATGCCTTAATGCGTTTAAGGAGATAATATGGCAAAAATGATTGTAGGATTAGGTAATCCTGGGAGAGAATATAGTAATACAAAACACAATATCGGATTTATGGCAGTGGATAGACTGGCGCAAAATCAACAACTTGTGTTTAATAAAACGAAACATCAAGCATTAATCACGGATTTCTTTTTGAATGGTGAAAAAATCATTTTAGTTAAACCACAAACGTATATGAATTTATCTGGTCAAGCAGTAAAACCTTTAATGAAAGATATGAATGTTACACCCAATGATTTGGTGGTCATTTATGATGATATGGACTTACCTATTGGGAAAATTCGTTTAAGACAAAAGGGAAGTGCTGGAGGGCATAATGGAGTAAAGAGCTTAATTCAAAATTTAGGTACACCAGAGTTTAATCGCATAAAAGTTGGTATTGGACGACCTTTAGAATTTGAAACAGTCACTCAGCATGTGCTGTCGTCTTTTTTAGGCATTTATCAGCAAGATGTTGATGCGTCTATTAATCAAGCAATAGATGCAGTAAAAGATTGGCTTAATCACCATAATTTTTTAAATACGATGAATAAGTTTAATTAGAGAGGCAATATATGGAACAAGTATTACAAAATTTAGTTAATAATAGTAAAGAATTGGATAGTCAATTGGTTTTAGGATTGAGTGGAACAGCTAAGAGTTATGTGTTAGCACAAATGATTAAAGCAAATGATTTTCCGATGATTTATGTTGCGCATAATTTATTACATGCAACACAAGTATATGATGATTTAGTGACATTTTTATCGCAAGATCACGTTTATTTATTTCCAAGTGAGGAAAGTGTTGTTTCAGAATTTTCTATTGCTTCTAATGATTTAATGGCACAAAGAATTGAGGCGTTACATTTTTTAACAACTGGAAAACCTGGTATTGTGGTTATGGCATTATCAGGATTTCGTAGACAATTGTCTTGTGTAGAACAGTTTCAAGACAATTGTTTACAGCTTTCTCTTGGTGATGATTATGTATTGGAAGATTTGATTAAGCGATTTGTGACAATGGGATATACACGTCAAGCAATTGTTGAAAGTCCCGGAGAGTTCAGTGTGCGTGGTGGAATCTTTGATATTTATCCTCTAACACAAGATTATCCTTTGCGTCTTGAATTTTTTGATACACAAATCGACTCTATTCGTTATTTTAATCCAGAAACGCAAAAATCAATGGAGCGGGTAGAGAGTGTATTTATTACACCTGCTAGAGATATTTGTTTTGATAGTAAAGACTTTGAATATGCTGTGTCTAATGTGGCTAAAGCTAAAGAAAAAGCATTGAAAAAAATGACAGATCTTCAACTTAAAGATCAATTAACTGTCTTTTTTGATGATTTTATTCAACGATTAGCACTACAAGAATTGCCAGAAAATCCTGCTATGTACACAGAATTATTATATAAAGAGGAATATACGGTTGTAGATTATTTGCATCATAATGGACTTATTGTATTAGATGAGTATGCTAGATTGATTGAACAGGAGAAACATTCTGTTCAAGAAGAAGCACAATGGATTGTTCAAAAAGTACAAGAAGCGGTTATTTTGCCAACTCAAAGATTGAATGTTGATTTTAAAGCAGTGTTGAAACGGAATACTAATCGCAAATTGTATATGGCTAATTTGCATAAAGGGTTAGGTCGTCTAAAATTTTCAGAAATTTACACTTTTCAATATCGGAGTATGCCACAATTTTTTAGCCAAATGCCTCTTGTAAAAACAGAAATGGAACGTTGGCATAAACAAAAAATGACGGTAGTAGCTTGTGTAGCGAATCAGCAAAGAGTACAAAAAGTGAGTCAGACGTTTACAGATTTTGAAATTGATAATGTTACGACAGATTTACAACATTTAAAATTAGGGGAAATAAATATTGTAGAGGGTATTATTCACAATGGTTTTGAGTTACCTCACGAAAAACTGGTGTTTTTGAATGAGAGAGAATTGTTTAATAAAGTCACAAAAACCTTATCAAGACGTCAAAATTTAACGAATGCAGAACGGTTAAAAAGTTATTCGGAGTTGAGTGCTGGAGATTTTATTGTGCATGTTAACCATGGTGTTGGGAAATATCAAGGTATGGAAACCATGGAAATTGCTGGTGTCAAGCAAGATTACATGTCAATTGTGTATCAAGATGATGCTAAATTATTTATTCCAGTTACTCAAATTCATCTTGTTCAAAAATATGTAGCCAGTGACGGTAAAGAACCAAAGTTAAATAAACTAGGTGGAACAGAGTGGGCTAAGACAAAACGTAAAGTTGCCAAGAAAATTGAAGATATTGCAGATGAATTGATGGAACTTTATGCTAAGCGTGAAATGGAAATAGGATTTGCTTTTTCTAAAGATACCCCTGAACAACAAGAGTTTGAGGAGGCTTTTCCGTATGCTGAAACACCTGATCAATTGCGAAGTGTTGTTGAAATTAAGAAGGACATGGAAAAAGCTAAACCAATGGATCGTTTGTTGGTGGGAGATGTAGGGTATGGCAAAACAGAGGTTGCCATGCGTGCTATTTTCAAAGCTGTTCAAGACAATAAGCAAGTTGCCTTTTTAGTGCCGACAACTATTTTGGCACAACAACATTATATGACATTAACCCAACGTTTTGAAGATTATCCGGTTAATATTGCATTGATGAGCCGGTTTAGAAGTCAGGCACAGCAAAAAGAAACAATAGAGGGTTTGAAAACAGGAGTTGTTGATGTTGTCATCGGAACACATCGTTTAGTGTCAAGTGATATTGAATTTTCAGACTTAGGTTTACTTATTATAGATGAGGAACAGCGTTTTGGAGTCAGACATAAAGAGCGTTTAAAACAGTTGAAATCTCAAGTAGATGTTTTAACCTTAACGGCAACGCCTATTCCACGTACTTTACACATGTCTATGCTTGGTGTAAGGGATTTGTCAGTTATTGAAACGCCACCTGCCAATCGTTATCCGGTTCAAACGTATGTTTTAGAATTAGATATGGGCGTGGTAAGAGATGCAATCGAGCGTGAATTAGCTCGTGGTGGTCAAGTGTTTTATTTGTATAATCGTGTTGAAAGTATTTTGGAAAAGGCTGAACAAATTAGACAGCTTGTTCCTGAAGCACGAATTGCCGTTGCCCATGGGCAAATGAATGAAGTTGAGTTAGAAAATGTGTTAATGGACTTTATGAGTGGGGAATACGATGTTTTAGTGACCACAACAATTATTGAAACAGGTGTTGATTTACCTAATGTGAATACATTATTTATTGAAGATGCCGATAGAATGGGGCTTTCGCAATTATACCAGTTAAGAGGACGAGTAGGACGTACAAATCGGATTGCCTATGCGTATTTCATGCATCGTGTGGATAAGACGTTGACAGAAACAGGAGAGAAAAGGTTATCTGCCATTAAAGAATTTACGCAACTAGGTGCAGGTTTTAAAATTGCAATGCGTGATTTATCTATCCGTGGTGCTGGTAATTTATTAGGTCAGCAACAAAGTGGATTTATTGATTCTGTAGGATTTGATTTATATACAGAGATGTTAAAAGATGCTGTTAGTCAACGTCAAAATAATGGAAAAGTGGTTGAAAAACCTGTTGTTGAAATTGACCTAGGATTGAGTGCGTATCTTCCTAGTACATATATTGAAGATGAACGACAAAAAATTGATTTATATAAACGTATTCGCACGATTGAAAGTGTAGAAGAATATCAAGACATTCAAACAGACTTAATTGATCGTTTTGGAGATTATCCAGATGAAGTATCTGATTTGGTCAATATCGGTTTATTGAAATATTATGCTGAGCAACAAGGCATTGAAAAAATTAAACGAAAACAACAGTATATTACGCTCACTTATTCTATAGAAAAGTCAAAAACATTAACTGGTCCGATATTATTTGAATTGTTGAGCAAGACAAAACTAAAAGCCACAGTTCAACAAGACGGCAATAAAATGGTGGTTACGTTTAATATTTCTAGTGTTAAAGAAAATGATATTTGGCTGCATGAATTGCAAAAATATTTGAGTTAGAAAATGTAGTCACTATGGGTAAAGTTTGAATAGATTTTCTATTATGATGTAAACTTATCAATTTTAGAGAGGTATAAATATAATGATGCATACTGTTCAATAGAATAATATTATTTACGAAAAGATGGACTAGAAAAAAAGTCTTAAAAATAAAAAATATCTTATAATAACGTCATTAAAAACGTTGATTCTAATAGGTTTTCACATTTTCAAATTTTAATCGAAAGGTTAAAATTTGAATTTTTCCCAGTCCCGTTTATGTTGTTTAGGATTAAAGAGAAAGACTGATAATTTGCATTCATTGTGTAGGGTACTTTTTTATGGAACTAGTGCAGCGTTTGACTGTTCTTACTTTAAGTGTTTACAGCATGTTAGAAGAGAATATAAAAAGTGAGTAAATAAGTTGACAAATGCTAAGAATTTGTATACAATAACCAAGACGATAAAGCAGAAGCACCCGCTTCTCGCCTTAGTTGACCGTAGGTCCTTGGGCAAATAGAGATTCGATAGATAAGAATGTCAGTGGGTAGTGTTATGCTCACTGATTTTTTTCTGCTCAAAGTCAAACCATAGCGGAGGTGATTAACATAGCAAAAGATATGATGGTAAATGATGGCATTCGTGCAAAAGAGTTACGTGTCATTAATGGTGAAGGGGAACAATTAGGTGTTATGTCAAAATTAGATGCTTTAAGATTGGCAGAAGATTCTAATTTAGATTTAGTTTTAGTTTCTCCAAATGCAACACCACCTGTTGCACGTATTATGAATTATGGAAAATACAAATTCGAGCAACAAAAAAGAGAACGTGAAGCACGCAAAAATCAAAAAGTTGTTACTGTAAAAGAAATACGTTTAAGTCCAACGATTGACGAGAATGATTTTCAAACAAAATTACGTAATGGACGTAAGTTTTTAGAAAAAGGTGACAAAGTAAAAGTGTCTATTCGATTTAAAGGACGTGCCATTACGCATAAAGAAATTGGACAACGTGTACTTGAAAAATATGCCGATGAAACTGCCGATATTGCATCTGTGGAATCACGTCCAAAAATGGATGGGCGAAGTATGTTTTTAATGCTTGCACCTAAATAAGTGCTTTAGGCAACGATAAGAATAAGTTACAGGAGGAAAACAAAATGCCAAAACAAAAAACACACCGTGGATCAGCAAAACGTTTTAAAAGAACTGGTAATGGAGGTTTAAAACGTGCACATTCTGAAAGAAGTCATCGCTTCCATGGAAAAACTAAAAAACAAAGACGTCAACACCGTAAAGCAACAATGGTACATATCAGTGATATGAGACGTATTAAAAAACAATTAGCACAATTACGTTAAAATAAAGTTTTGACATTTAGATTAGTGAAAATAGATAGACAGCATTTTGTGCTGGCAACTTAAGGAGGAATTGATTATGCCACGTGTAAAAGGTGGAACAGTGACGCGTAAACGTCGTAAAAGAATTTTAAAATTAGCTAAAGGTTACTATGGTGCAAAACACTTATTATTCAAAACTGCTAAAGAGCAAGTGATGAAATCTTATACTTATGCATATCGTGACCGTCGTCAGAAAAAACGTGATTTCCGTAAATTATGGATTACACGTATTAATGCAGCAGCTCGTTTAAATGGATTGAGCTATAGCGTATTCATGAACGGATTAAAAGTAGCAGGTATTGAAGTTAACCGTAAAATGTTAGCTGATTTAGCAGTTAACGATGCCGCAGCTTTTTCAGCTTTAGCACAAGAAGCGAAAAAAGCATTAAATAAATAGTCAGTATCAACTTAATTGATATATTCATACAAGCAAAAAGTTTCCAAAACATTAACAACACATTTCTCTAAACGAGGAAAGTGTTGTTTTTTTGTAATCAAGTTTTAGCTGTATGATTATATTCAGCTTTATTGATAATGTATGGTGTCTGATAAAATTCTTTTTCATAATAGATATAGAGTACGGTATATTATAGAGAACAAAATGGAGTAATATTTTATGGGGATTTATTTAGTGCATTAGTGTGTCTAAACTGAAAAGGTAAGATAAATAAAACAGAAAATGGGGAGAGAGCAAAATATTAGAAATTTTTTGTGGATACAAATTTTGATTATTTAGATGTGAATATTTTCTAGCTTGAAAAATTAAATATTTTATTGTTTGTTTAATGTGACGTGTTAGTATGTATCGAAGTTGACAACTGGTGTTTATCCAATTTTGTTAGTGAAAAAACAGATGCAATTGCTTAGATATATAGAAGGCATGTATGTGGATAAACTCTTTTTGTTTATCATCATGATTTATTGTATAATCAGACATTTGTTTACAGGGGAAAAGCTAGGTCTTTTATACAGAAAATAATAAATTTAAGTTGGAAAACTTGCTTAAGATTGGTATAATGGACTATGTCACATAAGTGAATAGAAAAAATATTGATGAGGGTAGTCTATGAAGAAATTACTTTATGCCATTATTGCAAGTGCTATATTATGGTGTTTAGCAACATGTGGACAAAATACGGAAAAGAAAGACGGATTAGTCGGTTCGATTACGGCTGTAGGGTCGTCAGCTTTACAACCTTTAGTAGAGGTTGCATCGGAAAAATTTCAAGAAAAACACCCTGATGTTTTAATTAATGTTCAAGGTGGTGGATCTGGACAAGGATTGAGCCAAATTGTAGCGGGAACAGTTGAAATTGGAAATTCAGATGTGTTTGCTGAAGATAAAAAGATTGATGTTCAAAAATATGCTATTCAAGATTATAAAGTTGCCGTTGTTGGTATTGCACCTATTGTAAATCATTCTGCAGGTGTGACAAATGTAAGCACACAAGAACTAATTGATATTTTTACAGGTAAAATCACAAATTGGAGTCAAGTAGGTGGTAATAATGTCAATATTGTGGTCATTAATCGTGCTAGTGGATCAGGTTCTCGTGCAACATTTGAAAAATATGCCTTGAATGGCACTGAACCAATGACAGCTCAAGAACAAGATAACTCTGGAACAGTAAAAAAACTTGTAAAAGAAACTCAGGGTGCAATCAGTTATGTGTCTTTTTCATATTTGGATAAAACACAGTATCAGTCGTTATCTATTGATCATATTTCTCCAACAGCTGAAAATATTGCAACAAATGCTTGGAAAATTTGGGCTTATGAGCATATGTATACATCAGTAGAACAAGATGCTATTACAAAGGCATTTATCGAGTATATGTTTAGTGAGCATGTACAAAATGAAATTGTCCCTAAATTAGGGTATATTCCAGTGAATATTATGCGCATTGAACGAGATGCTTATGGCAATATTACGGAAAAATAAGTGATAGGAGCATAGTATGCAACCGAATGAAAAAAGAATATCTAAACAAACTTTAGAAAAAATAGGAAAGTATATAACATTTATATGCACAATTATTTTAGCAATTATTGTGTTTACAATTATATTAATGGTCGCTCAAAGAGGATTGTCTACTTTTTTTGCAGATGGTGTAAATCCATTAGATTTTTTATTGAAAACAAAGTGGCTGCCTTCTAGTGTAGATGAGAATGGTCAATCTTATGTTGGAGCGTTGCCTATGATTATAGGATCAGTTGCCGTGACGCTATTATCGGCTATTTTTGCTACACCTTTTGCCGTTGGTGCAGCTATTTTCATGGTTGAAATTTCGCCTAAATTTGGAAAAAAAGTATTGCAACCAGTTATTGAATTATTAGTTGGTATCCCCTCTGTTGTGTATGGATTAATTGGCTTAACGATGATAGTGCCTATGATTAGAGGAGTATTTGGTGGAACAGGTTTTGGGATATTGTCAGCGTCTATTGTTTTAGCAATTATGATTTTACCAACAATGACAAGTTTAACTGTTGATGCTTTGCAAGCAGTCCCACAGTATTATCGTCAAGGTGCTTTAGGATTAGGTGCAACACGTTGGCAAATGATTTACAAAGTTGTATTGAGAAGTGCTAAAACAGGAATTTTAACCGCCTTAGTTATGGGAATGACTCGTGCTTTTGGAGAAGCTATGGCAGTTCAAATGGTCATTGGGAATACGGCTATTGTTCCAAATTCTTTTATTACACCTGCTTCAACAGTAACAAGTATTTTAACATTGAGTATGGGAAATACGATCACAGGAACATTAGAAAATAATGTTTTATGGACACTAGCCTTAGTGTTGTTATGTATGTCAATTATTTTCATTTTCATTGTAAAACGTATTGGAAGAAAGGGGTAATGTCATGAATGCACAAACAAAAGATAAAGTGGCTACAGTTATTCTATATATTATTGCAGGAATGATTTGTATCTTATTAGCTTGTTTAGTAGGGTATGTGTTAATTAATGGCTTAGGGCATGTCAGTTGGCATTTTTTATCCACTAATCCAGAATCTATCAAAGCTGGGGGTGGGATTTTACCTGAATTATGGAACTCGTTCTATTTGTTAATCTTAACATTGTTAATGAGTACACCTATTTCTCTAGGAGCTGCTATTTATTTATCTGAATATGCGCCTAAAAATAAATTGACGGAATTTGTTCGTACATCTATTGATGTATTATCTTCTTTACCGTCCATTGTTGTAGGTTTATTTGGTATGATGCTCTTTGTTATTGCATTTAAGTTCAAATATTCCATTCTTTCGGGAGCTTTAACATTAAGCATTTTCAATTTGCCAATTTTAGTTCGTGTTATGGAACAATCCTTACGTCATATTTCGCACGACCAACGTCAAGCAGGTCTAGGTTTAGGGTTAACAAAGTGGGAAACAACACTATACATTATTGTGCCTGCTGCTTTGCCGGGAATTATTACTGGAATTATTTTATCTGCTGGGCGTATTTTTGGAGAAGCTGCTGCCTTACTGTTTACAGCTGGGCAAAGCGCACCAGCATTAGACTTTACGAATTGGAATCCTATGAGTCCACGTAGTCCTTTAAATATATTTAGACAGGCTGAAACATTGGCGGTTCATATTTGGAAAGTCAATAGTGAGGCAATTGTCCCAGATGCACAGGCTGTTTCTAATGGAACGGCAGCCGTTTTGATTATATTTATTTTGCTATTTAATTTTGGTGCTAGACAACTTGGGTTGTGGCTGTACAAAAAAATGACTTCGGCAAAATAAAAAGAAGTGGAGAAAAGCGATGTCACAAATTGCACTTGAAACAAAACAATTAAATATTTTCTATGGCGAACATCAAGCCATTAAAGAAGTAAGTTTAGCGTTTAAAAAAAATGAAATTACCGCATTAATTGGGCCGTCTGGTTGTGGAAAATCAACGTATTTAAGGTCATTAAATTTAATTAATCGAGAAATAGCAAATTGCCGTATTGAAGGAGAAATTTGGTATAGTGGACGCAACATTAATACTGAAAAAGAAGATGTCTTTGCATTACGTAAAAATATTGGTATGGTATTTCAAAGACCTAATCCTTTTAGTCGTTCAATTTATGATAATATTGCGTTTCCTTTGCGTCGGCATGGATTGACAGATAAACAACGTTTAGATGAAATTGTAGAAACAACTTTAAAACAAGCATCATTATGGCAAGATGTTAAGGACGAATTACATAAAAGTGCTTTAGCTCTCTCAGGTGGCCAACAACAACGTTTATGTATCGCACGTGCTTTAGCAATGAAACCAGATGTATTATTAATGGACGAACCAACTTCAGCATTAGATCCTATTTCTAGTGGAGCGATTGAAGATGTATTAGCGGAGTTAAAAGAATTATATACTATTGTTATCGTGACGCACAATATGCAACAAGCAGCACGTATTTCTGGTGAAACGGCCTTTTTCTTATCAGGTCAAGTGATAGAATATGATCGTACATCTGCTATTTTTAGAAATCCTAAAGAACAAAAAACAGAAGACTATATTTCAGGTCGTTTTGGATAGAAATAGGGGGAAAGTATGGCAATTATTGAAGCAAATAATATTAGTTTATATTATGGTCAAAAACAGGCTTTATTTGATATTAATTTAGCGTTTGAAAAAAATACAGTTAATGCATTAATTGGGCCATCTGGTTGTGGGAAATCAACATTTTTAAGAACATTAAATCGTATGAACGATCTTGTTCCAAATGTGACCGTTACAGGAGAAGTTAGAATTGATGGCGAAAATATTTTTAGTCCAACAACTGATTTAGTCAATTTACGTAAAAAAGTTGGTATGGTATTTCAGCAACCTAATCCATTTCCATTTTCAATTTATGATAATGTTGCATTTGGTCCACGTATACATGGCATTACAAATAAACAAACGTTAGATGAAATTGTAGAAACAACATTAAAACAAGCAGATGTTTGGGATGCTGTTAAAGATAGATTACACGATAATGCTTTAGGGATGTCTGGTGGCCAACAACAACGTTTATGTATTGCACGTGTATTAGCAGTAAAACCAGAAATTATTTTAATGGACGAACCAACTTCAGCATTGGATCCTATTTCTAGTGGGAAGATAGAAAATTTAATTTATGACTTAAAATCTCATTATACGATTGTTATTGTCACACACAATATGCAACAAGCTAGTCGTATTTCAGATAATACCGCATTTTTCTTGTCTGGAAAACTGATAGAATTTGATAAAACAGCTTACATTTTTAGTAATCCAAAAGATAAGCGGACAGATGATTATATTTCAGGTCGTTTTGGATAATGTGGTAAATTTTAATCGTTATGGTGTGCTGCTGATTAATATATAGTGCAAGACATAAGATAAATATCTTTTATGTCAACTAATATGAATGCTTAATGAGGAATAGCAGTAACTATGACAAATATAAAATAAGAAAGAGGAGAAGAGTATGAGAAGAATTTTTGATGAAGAGTTAAATGAATTATATGAACAATTTATTTCTATGGGTAATTTAGTTAATGGATCTGTCAAGAAAGCCGTTAAGTCGTTTATTAAGCACGATGTGCAATTAGCTCAAGAGGTTATTTCTAATGATAAATATGTAAACAGATCTGAAGTGCAAATTGAACAAGGTTGCTTTACGTTAATTGCTTTACAACAGCCAGTTGCTTCTGATTTACGCCATATTGTTGCAGTCATGAAAGCATCAAGTGATTTAGAGCGTATGGGCGATCATGCAGTAAGTATTGCAAAAGCTACAGTGACTGTAAAAGGAAACCATCGCATTTTAGAGATTGAGAAAATGTTAGATGAAATGTCTGATATTGTGGAGTCTATGATGAATCGTGTATTGAAAGCTTATGTTAGCTTAGATATTGAGGAATCAAGAAAAGTTGCTGAAATGGACGAAGCAGTAGATAGTTACTTAAGAAAAATTACTAAATCCTCTGTTCAAGGGATTTTAGACAATCCTGAAACAGTAACAGGTGGCATGGAATACGTGCTTGTGGCAGGATATTTGGAGCGTATTGGTGATTATGTGACTAACATTTGCGAACGTATTATTTATACTGTAACTGGAAAATTAACTGAGTTGAATTAGTGATAAAATCTCCTCTTTTTGAGGAGATTTTATCATTGTAGACATTTATAAAGTGCTTTATTATATAGAGTCTTGGAACAAGAGCAGAATAAATTATTTTTAAAGTGAGCATATGACTTTGTTTGGCTGTGTGAATAGATTGCAGTATGTCATCATAGAGTTTTTATTTGACCAACACTTTTTATAAAGTGTATGATAGGATACGATGAAATTTAAGATATGAACGAAGCAAAAGTATTAGAGAGACTAATTATTTATATTGGTTACTAAATATGATAGTGTGGATAGTAAAAACTTTATGAAAATAGGACATAAAGAATTTAGAAATTTATTCTGTGCAATGCTAGTCGTTTTGAGTAAACGTATCGTTTATATTAGAATTTGAACAATTTAAAAATTGTATCATATTGATTTTAAAATGCTTGGAGTATATGATTTTTTATAGACTTACGTTTTAGTCTTGAAATACTGGATTTTAGAAAGCAGATAAATAAAACTTTTTTCTGATGTCTGGAAGTAGTATGCATGTATTCATTTATGTTCATGTTGATTAGTATATGCTAGAATAGACTATCTTTGTAGGAAAAATAAATGTAAAGTCATGATGAAAATAAAGATATGTTCTTACAAGAGTATAAAATCATGATATAATAGTTGAAATAAAGAGAAGTTAAAGGAATACATTATGGTAAAAAAAATAACAAAGCAATACAGTGATGATGCCATTCAAGTCTTAGAAGGTCTTGATGCTGTTCGTAAACGTCCGGGAATGTATATAGGCTCTACGGATAGTCGAGGAATGCATCATTTAGTTTATGAAATTGTAGATAATGCAGTAGACGAAGCCTTGGCAGGATACGCTACAAAAATAGAGGTAACAATCCATAAAGATAATAGTATTACTGTAAAAGATAATGGACGTGGTCTGCCAACTGGTATGCACCAATCAGGTAAGCCAACTATTCAAGTTATTTTTACAGTATTACATGCTGGAGGTAAATTTGGTCAAGGGAGTTATAAAACGTCAGGAGGTTTACATGGTGTAGGTGCATCTGTTGTGAATGCTCTATCTGAGTGGCTTCATGTGAGTGTTGTGCGTGATCATACTCTTTATCAGCAAAGTTTCAAGGACGGAGGAACACCTGTTGGGAAGTTAACGTCATCTTCTGCACCTCGTAGTACAACTGGAACGAGCGTTCATTTTAAGCCAGATGTGACTATTTTTGGGCATGCTGACTATTCTTATGATATTTTGAGTGAGCGTCTGCGTGAATCAGCCTTTTTGTTAAAAGGTTTAACCATGGTGATTATAGACGAACGCACAGACAAAAGTGAAACATTTTGTTACGAAACAGGCATTAAAGAGTTTGTGCATTATTTGAATGAGGAAAAAGATGTTTTAGGAAATATCGTCTATTTTGAGGGGGAACAGGACGGAATAGAAGTAGAATGTTCTTTTCAATACAACGACGGATATTCTGAAACCATTTTGTCCTTTGTCAACAATGTTCGTACAAAAGACGGTGGAAGTCACGAAGTTGGTTTGAAAACGGCTTTAACAAAATCTTTTAATGAATATGCTCGTAAGGTGCAATTGTTAAAAGAAAAAGATAAAAATCTTGAAGGAAGTGACGTGCGTGAAGGCATAGCTGCTGTTCTTTCTATTCGTGTGCCAGAGGAACTTCTTCAATTTGAGGGGCAAACAAAAGATAAACTAGGAACACCTATTGCCCGTAGTGTTGTGGATAATATTGTACAGGAACAATTAGGGTTTTATCTAGGCGAAAATGGAGATTTAGCCCAACAATTAATTAGGAAAGCCATTAAAGCAAGAGATGCTAGAAATGCAGCACGTAAAGCACGTGAAGAGTCACGAAATGGGAAAAAGAAAAATGCACGAGAAACGTTGCTTTCTGGTAAATTGACACCTGCACAAAGTAAAAATGCGAAAAAGAATGAATTATATTTAGTTGAGGGTGACTCAGCCGGAGGATCAGCTAAACAGGGAAGAGATCGTAAATTCCAAGCTATTCTTCCATTGCGTGGGAAAGTCATTAATACAGAAAAAGCGAATATGTCTGATATTTTAAAAAATGAGGAAATTAATACTATTATTTATACTATTGGTGCAGGCGTTGGTGCAGATTTTGCTATTGAAGATTGTAATTACGATAAAATTATTATTATGACCGATGCCGATACTGACGGAGCACACATACAAGTTTTGCTATTAACGTTTTTCTATCGTTATATGCGTCCGTTAGTTGAGGCTGGAAAAGTCTATTTAGCAATGCCTCCTTTGTACAAAGTGTCTAAAGGGAAAGGTAAATCAGAAATTATTGAGTATTGCTGGAGTGATCAAGAGTTAGATAGTGCAATTAAAAAAGTTGGACGTGGCTATATGTTACAACGTTATAAAGGTTTAGGAGAGATGAATGCAGATCAATTATGGGATACAACAATGAACCCTGAAACACGTACATTAATTCGTGTCACTATTGACGATTTATCTCAGGCAGAAAGGCGTGTCACAACACTAATGGGAAATAAGGTGGAACCCCGTCGAAAATGGATTGAAAGTCATGTTGAGTTTACAATGGAGGAAAGTGACAATTTATTAAAAAATACACGACATACGTATGCAGAGCATGCCAGTGAATTGTCTTTAACTCAAGAAAAGTCGCATAAACATCAAGAAACAAAAGATACATTGACTTATGAGCAAGTAGATTTATTTGGAGGTGAGTTTGATGAGTAATGCACTGCCAACAATTCAAAATATGACGCTTGAAGATGTCATGGGCGATAGATTTGGGCGGTATTCAAAATATATTATTCAAGATAGGGCATTACCTGATATTCGAGATGGGTTAAAACCTGTGCAACGTCGTATTTTATATGCCATGTATATGGACGGAAATACATCAGATAAAAATTTCAGAAAATCTGCTAAGACAGTTGGGAACGTGATTGCTAATTATCATCCTCATGGAGATACTAGTGTGTATGATGCTATGGTGCGTTTAAGTCAAGAATGGAAATTAAGAGAAACACTAGTTGAAATGCACGGAAATAATGGGAGTATGGACGGAGATACTGCTGCAGCAATGCGTTATACTGAGGCACGTCTATCGAAAGTATCAGATGATTTGTTACGTGATATTGATAAAGAAACTGTAGATTTTATTTTAAACTTTGATGATACTACACAAGAGCCAACTGTATTACCTGCACGGTTTCCTAATTTATTAGTGAATGGCTCTACAGGAATATCTGCTGGATATGCTACAGATATTCCTACACATAATTTAGCTGAAGTGATTGATGCAACGGTTCATTTACTCAGTAATCCTAAGGCTAGCGTATCAGAATTAATGCAACATATTAAAGGCCCAGATTTTCCAACAGGAGCAATTATTCAAGGGTATGCAGGGTTAAAAGAGGCGTATGAAACTGGTCGGGGAAAAGTTATCGTACGTTCTAAGACGAGCATTGAAACCATTCGTGGTGGCAAGCAACAAATTGTCATTCACGAAATCCCCTTTGACGTCAATAAAGCCTTACTTGTTAAACGTATGGACGAAATTCGTATTCACCGTAAAATTGAGGGCATTGCAGAAGTGCGTGACGAATCGGATAGAAATGGGCTACAAATTGTTGTAGAATTGAAAAAAGAAGCAAATGCAGAAGGCATTTTAAATTATTTATTAAAAAACACAGATTTACAATTAACATATAATTTTAATATGGTAGCCATTAATAATCGTCGTCCCCAACAAGTAGGGTTAAAAACGATTTTAGAGTCCTACATTATGCATCAAAAAGATGTGATTTTAAGACGGACACGGTTTAATTTAAATAAAGCAAAAGCAAGATTACATATTGTTGATGGCTTAATCAAGGCATTGTCGGTGTTAGATGAAGTTATTGTCCTGATTAGAAATAGTAAAGATAAAAAAGATGCTAAAGATAATTTAATGGCAACTTTTGCATTTAGTGAAAAACAAGCAGAAGCTATTGTATCCTTACAATTGTACCGTTTAACAAATACCGATATTACGGCATTACAAAATGAAAAATTAGACTTGAACGAGGAAGTAGCTTCTTTAGAATTGATTGTGAAACAAGAAAAAGTGCTTGTTAATGTTATGAAAAAAGAATTATTAGAGATTAAGAAACGGTTTGGAACGCCACGTTTAACTCAAGTACAAGATGAAATCGATGAAATTCATATTGAAACAACCGTTCTAGTGCCACAAGAAGATGTTTATGTAGTGGCAACACGTGGTGGATACTATAAACGTGTGAGTCTACGTTCTTATGCATCTTCTAATGGAGAAGAAACGGGACTACGTGAAAGAGATGACATTATTTTCAGTGCTAAAGTAAGTAATTTAGAGCATTTTTTAGCAATAACATCAAAAGGCAATTATGTGCATTTGCCTGTACATGAGTTGCCGGAATATAAATGGAAAGAATTAGGTGAACATTTATCACAAAAAATTTCGTTAGATACGCAAGAAATGATTGTAGGTGCAACAGTTATTACAGCACAAGACAATCCTAGTGCAACAGTAACTTTAATGACTAATGACGGTATGATAAAACGGACATTGTTAAAAGAATTTGTATCCTTTAGAAGTTATAAGAGCAAAACCGCTATAGCAATGAAGTTGAAACAGGAAGAGAGTAGGGTTGTCAATGTGACATTCCAAGAGCAAGATAATGCAAGTGATGAAGTATTGTTAGTCACACATTTAGGATTTGGATTACGGTATGCTTTACACGAGGTTCCAGTTGTGGGTATGAAAGCAAGTGGTGTAAAATCAATTAATTTAAAACAAGATGATGAAGTGATTGGTGGGATAACCTTTAATCCAGAAAATCACACTAAATTACAAATTGTGCTTGTGACACAAAGAGGTAGTGTGAAACGATTAAATGTTTCAGAAATCAATCTGCTCACAAGAGCAAAACGTGGATTGATGTTATTGAAAGAATTGAAAACAAATCCGTATCGTTTAGTGTATCTTTCATCTATAGTTTCAAGTGGAGATACATTAGATGTGTATTCAACAGATAATGAAACGCTTAGCTTGGACGTTATGAAAATTTCTCTATCTGAGCGTTATTCAAATGGAAGTAATGTGTTAAATAAAGGAGAAGTTGCACAAGTTGTTTATCACTCCGTAAACTTATTGCTATAAAAATGCCGATAAAATGGGTAATATTTTTTAATAGATCACTAGATATAGCGTTTCAATACATAAATGAGAAAAGAACAAAAGTATCTATTTTGTTCCCCCTCTTATTTTAGAACGACTGTTGTTAGAATAAGGGGCTGGGAAAAATTAAACTGTGTCTGAAGTGATCATGTTAAAACTGAGAGAAATCCTACGTTTGTAACGTTGGTTTCTCGCAGTTTTATTTTTTGGGAGTATATAAACAATAATGAATGAGATAAGTATTATACAAGACTTTAATGGGAAAGTGCTATATGTCAGTTGTTTTTTAATACGTTGAATAGTGGTATACAATAAAAATGTATTGTGTGTAAAAAAGTAAATTTTAAAGATTGGAGCATTGTATATATGCTCTATTTTTTCTTTCAGTAGATTTGTTTAGTCATTATTATTTATTTTTTATTAAATCAGACTGTTTTAAAGTGTAATCCTTGAATTAGTAGTCTTTTTATATCTTGTGTTCAAATCTTTGATTTTAATAAAAAATAACACATGAAAATTATCGATATTATATATATATATATATTCATCATTATTTATTTTTCTGTTAAATCAATCTATTTTGAATTTAAATTATTTAATTAGTAGTCTTTTTATACATCATGTTCAAATCCTTGATTTTAATAAAAAATAATACGTGAAAACTATTGACATGTTATATATATATATATATATAATGGGCTTGTCATACATTAGTATGAACAAATTTAAGGAGGACTACATATGAACAAAAAAGTAAGAGTATTATTAGCATCTGTGGCATTACTGTCTACTGTAGCAACTACATTATCTGTATCAGCTCAAGATAATGACAGTATTCCCACGTTGCAAAATTTGAAAAATAAGGAGGATGAAAAAAGACTTGCAGCAGCGTTGCAAACAACGATTGATGCAGAAAATAATGCACGCGATGTATTTAACGCACGTCTTGCAGAACATCAACAAGTGCTAAATGTTTACAATACTACAGCAAAAGAATTTGAATTTGCAGAAGTTGAATATAAAAAAGTTCGTATAGAAGCAAGTCAAGATATTGCAAAAGAAACTGCACACTTAAATGAATTGATTGCTGTAGGAAATAACGAAATTGCAAGGATTGAAGATGCTATTGCAGTAAATCAAGGCAAATTACCAGAAGCTAATGCTGCTATAAACACGGCTAAACAAGAATTATCTTCGGCTGAACAAGCATTAGAAGATGGAAAAAATCAATCACCACAAGTCAATATTAGACCGTTAGAAGCAGAAGTACAAGCTAAAAAAGGTGCACTTGAGGCAGCTGAAAAAGCACTTAGTGATTTACATAATTTTATTGATAACGATACAAAATTACTTGGAAAAGCTAAAGTTGATGTAAAAAATGCAGAAAATAAAAGAGATGCGTTAAATATTGATGATAATGCAGCGGTTCGTCGTGCTAAACAAGCATACGAAAAAGCGTTGGAGGCCTATCGTAAAGCAGCAGACAAATTAAGTGTAACACGTGCTAATTTAGACCGTGCTGTAGAGGCATTAAATGAAGCAATTAAACAAAACAGAATTAACCATTTGAAGAATGGTGTGGAATATCAAGGACAAGATGTAGCACCTGTTGAAAAAACAGACGCTGAAAAAGAAGCAGAAGAAGTTGCAAGAACAGCTGAACAAGAAGACAAAGAAAATAAAGAAAACAAAGAAAACAAAGAAGAGGCTTCACAATCAAATCAAGCAAAACCATCAGTTGCAAGCACACCAACTGGTGAGAAAGTATTGCCAAAAACAAGTGCTGTAAAATAATCACATTTGTGTTTATTTATAATGTTCTGAATGATACTTAATAAATGACTTTAATGAAACAGCTATAAATTAGTGTCTTTATCTTAATTTATGGCTGTTTTTTAATAGAGATTTTTGATTTTATGTATGTGTTTAAATAGAGTACGTATTTATGGCGTGTTGACAAGTACGATAGGAAAGAAAAATAGTGTTAGTTGTATAATTGTTTAACGAAAAAATTAACGTCTATAAAGTAGAGGAAGCGTTAAAAAATACTATAAATTAAATAGTATGGATAAGAGTATATGGCTATAAATTAGCGTTTATGTTATGACAAGATAAATGTGACAAATACATATCATCACTTTTTTAGACGATAAACGATTTTATGTTTTGTGTTTAGCCTTTTTTTATGGTTAACATGAGTGAGGGTAGTGCATTTTTTAGGATAAAAGGTTTTTATTGTGTACTGATTACAAAAAGGATAGCTTTTTTATACCGGCAATGATTATGAACTGTACATAATTAGTGTTGTTATGGAGTAAGCAAAAAATAAGATGGGTAATAAGAAAGAATAGATTTGTTTTTACAACAGAAAGGAAAGAAGTTTATGAGAAGTAGTAGAGTGCAGAGGAAACAAAATAAGGTACTATATTGGATTATTGCCAGTGTGTTATGTATCGTAGGTATTTTAGGGATATATGCTTTATCTCAAAGTGAACCTAGTAAACAAGGAGAGAATAAATCGTCTACTCAATTACTTTCCAAACAGAAAGTGACTCAGCAACAAACTTATCAAGTGTCTGCTGATGAAAAGAAATATTTGAGTGAACGTTTCAAGTCGCTAAGTCAAATTAACTCTGAAGCGGTAGGGTATGTGTACGCTCCAAATACGCTTTTAGATGAACCTATTGTGCAAACTCATGATAATGAAACGTATTTAGATAAGACATTTGAAGGGGAGCATAAACCGTTATTGGGAAGTGTTTATATGGATATGGATAATAATAAACAGTTTTCAGATAAGTTAACGTGGTTATTTGGTCATGCAAGAGGGAGTCATGTGCCGGATCATCGTATGTTTAAAACCGTAAATTATTATGATAATCAAACTTATTTTGATGAGCATCGGTATGTTGTCATTGAAACCCCTGAACGTAAATATTACTATGAAGCGATGTTTTTAATTATTGTTCCAGAAAATACGGCATTTTATAAGACACATTTTAATAGTGATGATGAATTTGTAAACCAATTAAGTGAAGTTCAAAAACAAGCGACGTCTAAGGCTAAGCAAGTAAATATTCAATCTAGTGACAATTATTTAGTATTATCTACGTGCCGAGAAGATGATGATACCATTCGTTCTAATTTATATTTACGTCAAATCACTGATGCTGAATTGCCAGAGTTTTTAGCACAACACGGAGAAAAACTTGCTTATAAACCAACACGTTAAGGAATGAGTCAATGTATAGAGTAGAAACAACAGTTAATCCAGAAGAATATGATGCATTTGTGAGTGGGCATGTTTTACATTCCTTATTGCAATCATATCATTGGTATGAGGTTAAACAAGAATGGAACCATTGCCATTTTTTAATTTATCGGCACAATACTATTGTTGGAGCTGGCTTATTGCTTTATCGTGAAATTGGGAAGATATTTCGTATAGGCTATATTCCTAGAGGGCCTATTTTAGATTATACGGATAAACCTTTAGTTGAGTTCACCATGAAAAGCATTACTCAATTAGCTGTGCAACATCAACTAGATACGGTTATATTTGATCCTAAAATGGTGTACCAATATAAGAATAAGAAAAGTTCAATAGTAAATGATGATATATTAAAAATTAAGGCACATTTAGAAAGTCTATCCATTAAGCATATTGGCTTTACTAAATATATGAATGATACCATTCAACCTAGACATGAGGCAGTTATTTCTCTTGAACAGCCTCTTGAACACACTGTTTTTTCAAGCACTAAACAAATTATCCGTCGTTCTTTGAAAAAGCATATTACTATTGTTGAACATGATGCCAGTCGTTTGAGAGATTTTGATCATATTTTAAGAGGTGTAGAAAAACGGCATGGGATTAAATTGAGGAATATCCAATATTTTAGACGACTACTTGAATGTTATGCCATGCATGCGCATCTTTCTTTTGCTGAAATAGATGTTTGTGCAACTAGAGAAAAAGTTATAGATAGACTTGAGGATTTAAACGCTCAAAAACAATTACTTGTCAGTAGCCCTAAACGTATAAAATTGATGGAAGATGAAGAAAAGATGTTGCATTCTTATTTAAGTGAACTGAATTCAGTACATGAGAAAAAAATTGTTTTAGCGTGTAATTTATCAATAGGCTATGCTGACACGTATGAAATGTTGTATGGTGGCGTAAGCGAACAATTAAAATCAACTCATGCACAATATGCCTTAGATTATGCCGTATTGGAATATGCACAAAAACTAGGGTATAAAAAAGTGTCCATGGGAGGAATAAGTGAGCATGAACATGATGGATTGCGTCGATACAAAAGTCAATTTGGTGCGATTACTGAAGAATATATTGGAGAATTTCATATTATAAACAATCATTTGAAATATGCATTATTTAGTACACTGAGAAAACTATTGGCATATATTAAAGCTGATAAGTGACCTACTATCAGCTTTTTTGTGTCGGTTACATTAAAAAAGTGGAACAAAACTAAAATGGCATAGGTGTGATAGTAAAGCGTTTGGTTATCTGTTAGTGGAGCATGCATAAAGCAAACTTTTTGTGACATTTACATTAAAAAAGTGGAACAAACTATAATGATATAGGTATGACAGTAAAGCGTTTAACTATTTGTATGGGAATAGGAAAATATTTTTTGGGTGATGGTTATGTTACAGAAAAGAAAACATACCATGTATTGCCGATTTTGTTCTAATTTTTTGAGGTAAAGCAAATAAAACATACATCAAAGACTAAAATGGAATAACCTACTTTTTGTAAAAAAATAGAAATTTTAATTTTTTTGTGGTGAAAAGTGGGTATTTGTGGTAGAATATGGAGGATAAGTGGTAAAGGAGGTGTTTGACAATGTTAATGGGTGAATTTAAGCATACGATTGATGCGAAAGGTCGAATTATTATTCCTGCTAAATTACGTGAAGAATTGGGTGAAGAGTTTATTTTAACACGTGGTTTAGACGGGTGTTTATTTGGCTATCCAAAGGATAGTTGGCAATCTTTGACCGAAAAATTAACAAGTCAATTACCTCTTGGAAAAAAAGATGCTCGTTCAGTTGTCAGATTTTTCTATTCTGCTGCAAGCGAAGTTGAGTTTGATAAGCAAGGACGGATTATGATTCCAGCCACGTTAAGAGAGTATGCAGAATTGTCGAAAAACTGTCGTGTTATTGGTGTTTCTGATCGCTTGGAAATATGGGACGAACTTAAATGGCAAAGCTATTTAGCAGATACACAAGCACAAATTCCAGAATTGACGGAGAATATTTCTGATTTTGAATTTTAAGAACGGTAAGGGAAAAGAATGTTTGAACATACAACAGTGTTATTACATGAAACAGTAGATTATTTGAATGTAAAGCCGAATGGCATTTATGTGGATTGCACATTAGGCGGTGCAGGGCATAGTCAATATTTATTAAGTAAGCTGTCTGAAAGAGGGCATTTATACGTGTTTGATCGTGATGATATGGCACTTTCTCATGCAAAAGAAAAATTAGCACCGTATATTGAAAAAGGGATGATTACATTTATTAAAAGTAATTTTGCTGCTATTAAAGAAAAACTTGAGGCTTTAGGTGTCAGTCAAGTTGACGGTATTATGTATGATTTAGGTGTGTCCTCTCCACAATTAGATAAGATTGAGAGAGGATTTAGTTATCGGTATGAAGCACCTTTAGATATGAGAATGGATCAAACTCAAGAGCTGACAGCAGAAACTATTATTAATGAATGGGAATATCATGAACTAGTAAAAATATTTTATCGGTATGGTGAAGAAAAATTTTCTAAACAAATCGCTAGAGAAATTGAACGTGTACGTGAAAGCAAGCGTATTACGACAACACTTGAATTAGTCGATATTATTAGAGATGTTATTCCAATGGCAGCACGTAGAAAAGGTGGGCATCCAGCTAAACGTATTTTTCAAGCTATTCGTATTGCAGTTAATGACGAATTGAGTTCAGTTGAACAATCATTGGAAGATGCATTAGGTATGCTTGCTGTGAATGGAAGAATAAGTGCAATCTCATTCCATTCATTAGAAGATCGCATCATTAAAACGTTATTTAAAGAATACAGTTCAGTAAAAGAGCTGCCAAGCAAATTACCTGTTTTACCGACTGAAATACAAGTGCCTTATCGATTAGTGACGAAAAAACCAATTTTACCAACACCTTTGGAAATTGAACAGAATAGTCGTTCAAAAAGTGCTAAATTAAGAGTAATAGAAAGAATAATGTAAAGTAGGAGGAATCATGAACGTATTAATTAACCGTGTAGAAAAAATAGCCAATGTCAGAAAAAAGCATGTGCGTTTAACACGTTTTGAACGTGTCACATTAGTTGTTTTAGCTAGTATTATTATTTTATTGATGGCTTCAAGCATTTATACACGTAGTCTTGTGTCTGAAATTAACGTACGTGTAGAAACTATTAAAGAAGAAACACAGAAAATATCAGTTAATAATCAAGTGTTGCAACAAAAGATTGATGACTTGATGACTTATGATAGAATTGTGGACATTGCAACAAAATATGGGTTGAAGCAAAATGAAAAAAATGTGAAAGCAGTGACGGAATGAGAAAAATAAAACATCTGAGTAAACAAGATGCTCAGCGCATTATGCGTTTTTACAGTTGGATTATTGTAGGGCTTCTTCTTGTGTTCGTCTTGCGTTTTGGACAGCTTATGGTTTTTAAAACAGTTAATGGACAAGATTTAACCACTCTTGTTCATCAATTATATAATCAAGATGAGGTTGTCGCATCTAAACGTGGAACAATTTATGATGTTTCAGGAGAAGTTATTGCAACAGATGTTAAGACGTATTCTTTATACGCCGTTTTAACCAATCAATATGCAGGGGTATCCTATGTAGAAGATAAATTAGCAACAGCCAAAGCATTAGCTAAGCATATTAATATGAGTGAAAATGATATTTTACAACTTTTAAATAATACAAGTGTTAATCAAACATCATTTGGAAATGCTGGTTCTAATTTGTCCTATGCTGTAAAAGAAGCTATTGAAAAAGAAAATTTAAAAGGTATCAATTTTACTGAAAAAATTTCAAGGGATTATCCAAAAGGGTACTTTTCAAATAATATTATCGGATTAGCTCAAGATACTCGTCAAGACACTACAGAACAAGCTAAAGGGAATCCTTTAAAAGGTGTTATGGGGCTTGAATTAGCGTATAATGCACAGTTAACTGGAATTGACGGTCTGATCAATTACGATAAAGATTCATACGGTTATTCAGTGTCCGGAACTGAGCGAGTTATTGAACAAGTTCAAGACGGAAATAATATTTATACAACACTAGATAGCCGATTAAATGAACATCTTGAAAAATTAATGACCTCTGTTTATGCAGAGTATAAACCAAAAAGTATGACAGCAACAGTAGTTAGACCTAAAACGGGTGATGTTGTTGCCGTAAGTCAACGTCCAACATTCAATACTAAAGTTCAAGATTATTCGCAAGAAGGTTGGATAAATCATATCGTAGAAAGTGCCTACGAACCGGGATCTACCATGAAAGTTATAGCTTTGGCAGCAGCTATTAATGAAGGAATTTATAGTCCAAATGCTCTTTATCGTTCAGGTAGTGTTGATATTGGCACAATTACCATTAGAGATTGGAATATGGAAGGTTGGGGAACCATTACGTATTTAGAGGGGTTGGCACGTTCTAGTAACGTGGCATTTGTCAATTTGGTGTTACAAATCGGTTACGATAAATGGAAAAGTTATTTAGATGCTTTTGGTTTTGGAACATCTACACAAAGTGGTTTTTCAAATGAAGCAGAGGGCTTAAATAGCTATAGTGCTGACGAAATTAAAGCCTCAACCTCATTTGGACAAGGTATTTCTGTAACAACTTTGCAAATGCTACAAGCATTTACAGCGATAACAAATAATGGAACGATGCAAAAATTAAGATTTGTCGATCGTATTGAAAATACACAGACAAAAGAAATTACGTATACCCCTACACAATCTTTAACGACACCTATTTCTGCAAACACAGCAAATCAAGTGTTGACGTATTTAAAGGAAGTTGTTTATGGTACAGGTGGAACGGCTAGTTTATATAAAATTGATAATATTGTCTTATCTGCTAAAACAGGTACGGCCCAAGTGTTTGATAATACTTTAGGGAAATACTTACAAGATGAAAGCTATTTGTTTTCAGTTGTTGGATTTATCCCAAGTGAAAAGCCAGAATATATTGTGTATTTGACTATGGATAGACCAACGAAAAAAGGACTTAGTGTTGGACCGGAAGGTTTATCTAAGGTGTTTAATCCTTTTGTAGACTATGCTATGACTTATATCAAACAAAATGATGAAAGTGCTTCTCCAAGTATTCGTTCAGTAATGTTACCAGATGCTAGACAAGCTAACATAGATGTTGCTAAAACAAGTTTAGAACAACAAGGATTTAAGCAAATTATTGTGTTAGGAAATGGAAGTACAGTTGTCAATCAAATGCCACTTGATAATCAAATGTATGAAACAAATACGAAGATCTTTTTATATACAGGTGGAACAGTAAGCATGCCTGATATGACTGGATGGTCAAAAGCTGACGTCATGAAAATCTCTGCATTGCTACAACTAAATGTAACTTATGACGGAGAAGGATATGTTAGTGCACAAAGTATTGCTAAAGATAAAACTGTATCTGAAAATCAAGATTTGACGGTTACATTGCGTGCTAAACAGACACAGACTATGACAACAACACGTTCATCAATGGGTGCATCAACAACTAAAGAAAATGAATAGGATATGTTTGTTGATACCAATAAAAATAAGGAGAAGATATAATGAATCAATTTATATTTTTTGAAATGTTCATCACGTTTTGTGCAAGTTTTACGTTAACTATTGTTATAATGCCATTTTTCATTATTTACTTTACACAAAAAAAAATGGGACAAGTGACACGTGAAGAAGGACCAAAATGGCATGAAACAAAAACAGGAACACCAACTATGGGTGGGATTGCTTTTGTCATTGCAGCAGTGATAACATTTTTGGTCATTGCAATACTTAATCAATTTGTCAATGCCACGTTTTTCTCAATACTATTCGTGCTGATTTCATTTGCAACTATCGGATTTTTAGACGATTATTTAAAATTAATTAGACAGCAAAATGAAGGATTGACATCCAAACAAAAATTTATTTGTCAGTTAATATTCAGTTTAGGATACGTAGGCATTGTTTTCCTTTCAGGTATGCCTACAAGTATTCATTTGCCATTTGTTGGAGAGATAAATCACGTGTTCACTTACTTAATTTTCTCTACAATTTGGTTAACAGGTTTTTCAAATGCTGTTAATTTGACTGATGGTTTAGACGGATTAGTGGCTGGTACAGCTAGTGTTGCCTTTGGAGCGTATGCTATTATTGCTTATACACAAAAAAATAGTGAAATCTTGCTATTTTGTTTAGCAATAATGGGAGGATTGATTGGCTTCTTCTTATTTAATAAAAAACCCGCTAAAATTTTTATGGGAGATGTTGGTTCATTAGCACTCGGTGCAGTATTGGCAAGTATTTCGATTTTATTAAAAGTTGAATGGAGTTTGCTGATTATTGGAAGTGTATTTGTTATCGAAACAGCTAGTGTCATGTTACAAGTAGGGTCATATAAATTAAGAAAAAAACGTATTTTTAAAATGAGTCCTATTCATCATCACTTTGAACTGAGTGGGTGGAGTGAATGGAAAGTTGTCAGCGTGTTTTGGTTAATAGGATTAAGTAGTGCATGCATCTACTTATGGCTGTTTTAATAGATAAAACAGAAGTCCATAGACTTCTGTTTCTATCTGTTTTTATATGGTAAGTTATCATTACCTTATTATATAAAAGCAGATAAAGGATAAAAAAGATGTGATAAAAAGAGGTAAGAATATGAAAGAAGTGACTCAATTTAAAAATAAAAAAGTATGTGTATTAGGTTTAGCAAGAAGTGGGTATCATGCATCCCTTTTGCTGCATGAACTCGGTGCAGAAGTTATCGTTAATGACGGAAAAACACCTCAAGATTTGTCTGATGTGCATCATTTAGAACAACTTGGTATTCAAGTCATTACAGGGTATCATCCAGAAAACTTATTGGACGATACATTTGATTATATGATAAAAAATCCAGGTATACCTTACACCAATGTATTAGTAAAACAAGCTAAACAGTTAGCTATCCCTATTTTAACAGATGTTGAGTTAGCATATTTAGTGTCACAAGCACCTATTTTAAGTGTGAGTGGAACAAATGGAAAAACAACGACAACTACATTGTTGTTTCACATGTTGCAACATGTCTCAGAAAAAGGACAAACTTATTTAGCTGGGAATATTGGAATTCCCTCTACAAGTGTTGCTAAACAAACGACAGCAATGGACACTATTGTTATGGAAATGTCTAGTTTTCAATTAATGGGTGTACAAACATTTAAACCAAAAATTGCCATTATTACCAATGTTTACAGTGCACATCTAGATTATCATGGTAATCGTTTAGAGTATGTCCAAGCTAAATTGAATATGATAAAAAATCAAGACAGTACAGATAGTTTGATTTTAAATGGAGATTTAGAGGAAAGTTATACATTTGCAAAACACTCTAAAGCTAAAGTCTATTATTTTTCTAAAACAAATACAAATGAAGCAGCATATATTAAGGACGGACAGATTTTTGTGTTTGATGAACCTGTTCTAAAATTGTCTAATATACAAATTCCGGGTAGTCATAATTTGGAAAATATTTTAGCCTCAACATTGGCGGCTAAACTTTATGGACAGTCAAATGAACAGATTCAGCAAGCTGTTTATAGCTTCCAAGGAGTAAAACATCGTAGCCAATATATTGGAACCTTTAATGGACGAGTGGTGTATAACGATTCAAAAGCAACGAATATTTTAGCAACACAAATGGCGTTAAATGGATTTGATAAGCAAGTAGTTTTAATTGCTGGAGGATTAGATCGTGGCAATGGGTTTGAGGAGTTAGTGCCGTCATTAAGTAAAGTTAAAGTAATGGTTGTATATGGGCAGACTAAAGACAAGTTATATCAAGCAGGAAAAGAAGCTCATGTTAAAAACATTGTTAAAGTTGATTATTTGGAACAAGCTGTTCACCATGCCTTTAATGTTAGTCAAGAAAAAGATGTGATTCTATTTTCACCTGCATGTGCAAGTTGGGATCAATTTTCTAGTTTTGAAGAACGTGGTGATACGTTTATTGAATTAGTCAATCGTTTAGCGAATAAAGGAGAGGATAAACAATGAAAATAGTATTATCAGGTGGTGGAACAGGAGGGCATATTTACCCGGCTTTAGCTTTAAGACAATATATTTTACGTTATTATCCTAATGCAGAATTTTTATATATTGGAACAGAAAAAGGATTAGAAAATACTGTTGTAAACAAAGAAAAAATTCCATTTGAAGCGATTAAAATACAAGGATTGAAACGCTCATTATCTCTTGAAAATATAAAAACAGCTTGGTATATGTTGACGAGTGTACGTCATGCTAAAAAAATATTAAAAAAATTTCAGCCGGATATTGTGATTGGTACAGGTGGATATGTATGTTCACCAGTTTTATATGCCGCTTCAAAGTTGTCTATTCCAACGATTATTCATGAACAAAATAGTGTTGTAGGTGTGACAAACAAATTTTTGGCAAAGTATGTCAATAATATCGCTATCTGTTTTGAAGATACTGTTAAAGAATTAGAAAAATATCAAGAAAAATTAGTGTTAACAGGTAATCCAAGAGCGCAAGAAGTTGCTGAATGGACACCAAAAGCAAATAGTTTGGAAAAATATGGATTAAGTTCTCAAAAAGATACGGTGCTTATCTTTGGAGGGAGTCGAGGAGCTTTACATTTAAATCAAGATTTTATTCAATCTTATCAAGATTACGCACATCAACATTATCAAGTGCTTATGGTTACTGGTCAAATGCATTACGAAGAAGTAGTTTCAAAAATCTCTTCCAAACAAGAGCATATTGCTATTGTTCCTTACCTTGATGACATGATGGATATTCTTTGCTCAGTAAATTTAGTTGTGTGTAGAAGTGGAGCGACTACATTAGCAGAATTAACCGCATTAGGATTGCCAAGTATTTTAATTCCTAGTCCGTATGTGACAAATAATCATCAAGAAAAAAATGCACGAACTTTAGTAGATAAACAAGCTGCTTACATGGTAAAAGAAGAAGAGTTAAAAACAGGGAAATTATTTGCATTAACAACAGAATTAATGTTAAATAGTGATAAACGAATAGCAATGGGAAAACATGCAAAACGTTTAGGTATCACAGATGCCAGTCAACGATTATTTGCATTGATTGCTAACTATATAAATGAATAAGGAGTAGGCTATGGCTAAGAAAAAAACTAGACAATCCAAAGGCTTTTTACACAGGGATATGACTGTGCCTGAAAAGTGGATAGCCCTAATTTTATTTCTTTCCTTATGTATCACAACCTACTTTGTCATGCCAATTTCAAGAATTTCAACCATATCTGTCGTGGGAACAAATGAACTTGACAAGGCTCAAGTAATAGCTCGATCTAAAATAGTGCCTAATCAAACAATTTTATCAGCATGGTTAAAAACTAATGAGGTAAAAGAAATGATTAAACAGGATTTTTTTAGGGTAGATACGGTAGATATTTCTATTTCTGCAAATAATACGTATATAATTGCTATAAAAGAATACGATACAATTGCAATAGTGGAAATAGACGGTAATTATTATAGTGTGCTAGCTAATGGGACTATTTTGCAAGATGATTCACAAAAATATATGGGGACTGTTCCGATTATCAAATGGGATGGAAGTATGGACACTTTAGAAATTGCCATGAAAGAATTTGCTAAAGTAGAGCCTAGTTTACGTCATCAAGTTTCAGAAATTATTTATCACGAAACAGATAAATTAGTGATGAGTCTATACATGAGCGATGGCAATCAAATTAAAGTGAATTATACAGAATTTGCTAAAAAGCTAAATTACTATAATACTATGAAAACAATTATTAAAGACAAACAAGGTATCATTGATTTAACAGTAGGTGCATATTTTTCGCCTTATGAATAAATAAAAACCCCGTGTTGTAAAATGAAGTGCAACAAATAAAAATAAACAAAAAAACATGAAAATCAGCTATACTAAAGTTGCTAAACCAAATAGATAGGAAGATTTTCATGTCTGAAGTACATTATACCACAAAACGACACTATAAACACTTAAGTGATAAAGAAAGAAGTCAAATTGAAATATTATTAAACGAGGGCTATACTATTTCA
>NZ_SPPB01000160.1 GCF_004570605.1 Granulicatella sp. WM01
AGTTCGGAAAGGTACTCACTTGAAAAAGATGTGTTCGCTCCAAAATGCTGTGTGTTATGTACACGTCGCATTTTAGTCGCTCCAGCACTTTTATCTTCGTTCGTGTCACACCTTTCCTCACATCCTGTTATAGTTGAGTTCGATGTCGCACTCACTTGAAAAACGTTGTTAGTCGCTCATATTCAGTTGTCGCTATGCGACAGATTGAATATGGAACGCTCCGGCACAATTTTTTCATCGCTCATAAGCACACGATTTTTCACATCCTGGAGTTGAGTTCG
>NZ_SPPB01000161.1 GCF_004570605.1 Granulicatella sp. WM01
TTAGTGATGTGCTTAATGACTCACTTGCGCTTAGTGATGTACTTAATGATTGGCTTGCACTTAACGATGTACTTAGTGATTGACTAGCACTTAGTGATGTGCTTAATGACTCACTCGCACTTAGTGATGTGCTTAATGACTCACTTGCACTTAGTGATGTACTTAATGATTCACTTGCACTTAGTGAGGTACTTAGTGATTCGCTCGCACTTAGTGAGGTACTTAATGATTCACTTGCGCTTATTGATGTACTTAATGATGTACTTAGTGATTCACTTGTA
>NZ_SPPB01000162.1 GCF_004570605.1 Granulicatella sp. WM01
ATATCTTGTATATCCAATTTTTATCACCTCCAAATCATTTTTTCCAAACAAAAAAGAGAACAAAATTACTTCTGTTCTCTCAAAAAATAGTTATTTTTACTCTTTCTCAAAACTCTAGACACTTACTAGCACATTTTTTTAATTTTTTTATAAACCCGTGTTGTAAAATGAAGTGCAACAAATAAAAATAAACAAAAAAACATGAAAATCAGCTATACTAAAGTTGCCAAACCAAATAGATAGGAAGATTTTCATGTCTGAAGTACATTATACCACAAA
>NZ_SPPB01000163.1 GCF_004570605.1 Granulicatella sp. WM01
GCTTTGATGACGTTATATTTTTTTATTTCATTCACTGTTAATTCTATCCTTTTCATATCTCTAGTTTATCATTTTGGGACATTTTGTCATTCGATTACTTTAAGACATTATCACATTCGATTGATAGACACATACCGTAGTATGTGTATAACTGTCAATCGAAAATGAAAATGTCCCAAAATGTGGGCCACTATAAGTGCAATGATTTTAAAAAAAATCATTGCACTTATAGGGCAAAATAATGTATGCTATTAAAGTATCAAGCAAGCTTGTTGTCT
>NZ_SPPB01000164.1 GCF_004570605.1 Granulicatella sp. WM01
TTTTGTGGTATAATGTACTTCAGACATGAAAATCTTCCTATCTATTTGGTTTAGCAACTTTAGTATAGCTGATTTTCATGTTTTTTTGTTTATTTTTATTTGTTGCACTTCATTTTACAACACGGGAACTGAAAAAAAAGAGAACATTAGTAAAAAAAGACTGTCAATCGAAAATGAAAATGTCCCAAAATGTGGGCCACTATAAGTGCAATGATTTTCAAAAAAATCATTGCACTTATAGGGCAAAATAATGTATGCTATTAAAGTATCAAGCAAGC
>NZ_SPPB01000165.1 GCF_004570605.1 Granulicatella sp. WM01
GACGCATACGGATGTGCAAAATATACTGCGGTTAAATAGCTTTCTAATTCTGTTAATCGTGAAAATTCTGAACCATTATCTGCTGTTATACTTTTAAACCATTTCTTACCATACTGTTTAAATATCTGTTTTAAAGCCCTGTTAACACATTCTGATGATTTTTCTTTTAACTTTCTGATAATAATAAATCGTGTCTTTCTTTCGATAAGTGTTAAAATAACAGACTCATTTTTAGTTATTTTCCCAATCATTAAATCAATTTCCCAATGACCAAAGGA
>NZ_SPPB01000166.1 GCF_004570605.1 Granulicatella sp. WM01
TTGAGGGATTAAATAATAAGATTAAAGTATTAAAACGGAATGCTTTTGGCTATCGGTCATTTACTTATTTTAGAGCACGTATTTTGTTAATGCTAAAATTGTTTTCTAGTTATGAAAAGACTGTTATGCACTTAAGTGCATAACAGCCTCAGATTGTTGACAATATAATAAAAAAAGCACATCACATTTTTAAAATAGAAAAAATGTGATGTGCTTTTATATTAAACCTATATAGAGTAGCAAAAGTACTGTTTAAAAGAAAAAAACAATACTG
>NZ_SPPB01000167.1 GCF_004570605.1 Granulicatella sp. WM01
AATTCCCACCGGGAACAACAGTAACAGTGGAAAAAGACGGTACAGCAACCATTACATATCCAGACGGAAGTAAAGATGTTATTCCAGGCACAGATTTAGTGAAACCATTAAATCCAACAGACGCAGAGAGAATAACCCCAACAGTACCAGAAAAAACACCAGTAAAAGATGTCACAAACTTAACTGATGAAGAAAGAAAAGCTGTAGAAGATAAAATTAAAGAAGTCAACAAAGACAAATTCCCACCGGGAACAACAGTAACAG
>NZ_SPPB01000168.1 GCF_004570605.1 Granulicatella sp. WM01
CTGTTACTGTTGTTCCCGGTGGGAATTTGTCTTTGTTGACTTCTTTAATTTTATCTTCTACAGCTTTTCTTTCTTCATCAGTTAAGTTTGTGACATCTTTTACTGGTGTTTTTTCTGGTACTGTTGGTGTTATTCTGTCTGCGTCTGTTGGATTTAATGGTTTCACTAAATCTGTGCCTGGAATAACATCTTTACTTCCGTCTGGATATGTAATTGTTGCTGTACCGTCTTTTTCCACTGTTACTGTTGTTCCCGGTGGGAATT
>NZ_SPPB01000169.1 GCF_004570605.1 Granulicatella sp. WM01
ACGTCTAGGTCTATTATTTAACGCATTTTGTATAGTTGTTATCATTTGAATAGGTACTAAATTAAATGATTTTCCCTTCGGTAAAAATTCTCGAATTAAACCATTGTGATTTTCATTAGTCCCTCGTTCGTAAGACGCATACGGATGTGCAAAATATACTGCGGTTAAATAGCTTTCTAATTCTGTTAATCGTGAAAATTCTGAACCATTATCTGCTGTTATACTTTTAAACCATTTCTTACCATACTGTTTAAATATCT
>NZ_SPPB01000016.1 GCF_004570605.1 Granulicatella sp. WM01
TACATCGTTAAGTGCGAGCCAATCACTAAGTGCATCATTAAGTGCGAGTGAATCATTAAGCACATCACTAAGTGCAAGCCAATCATTAAGTACATCAATAAGCGCAAGTGAGTCATTAAGCACATCAGTGAGTGCTAGTCAATCAATGAGTACATCACTAAGTGCAAGTGAATCATTAAGTACATCGTTAAGTACATCGTTAAGTACGAGTCAATCATTAAGTACATCGTTAAGTACGAGTCAATCATTAAGTACATCACTAAGTGCAAGTGAATCATTAAGTACATCATTAAGTACGAGTGAATCATTAAGTACATCGTTAAGTGCAAGCCAATCATTAAGTACATCACTAAGTGCGAGTGAATCATTAAGTACATCACTAAGTGCAAGTGAATCATTAAGTACATCACTAAGTACGAGTCAATCGTTGAGCACATCATTGAGTGCAAGCGAATCATTAAGTACATCACTAAGTGCAAGTCAATCATTGAGTACATCATTAAGCACAAGTGAGTCATTAAGTACATCACTAAGTACGAGTCAATCATTGAGTACGTCACTAAGTGCAAGTGAGTCATTAAGTACATCACTAAGTACGAGTCAATCGTTGAGCACATCATTGAGTGCAAGCGAATCATTAAGTACATCACTAAGTGTAAGTCAATCAATGAGTACATCATTAAGCACAAGTGAGTCATTAAGTACATCACTAAGCACGAGTCAATCATTAAGTACATCGTTAAGTGCAAGCCAATCATTAAGTACATCATTAAGTGCAAGTGAGTCATTAAGTACATCACTAAGTGCGAGTGAATCATTAAGTACATCACTAAGTGTGAGTGAATCATTGAGTACATCATTAAGTGCAAGTGAGTCATTAAGCACATCAGTGAGTGCGAGTCAATCATTAAGCACATCAGTAAGTGCTAGTCAATCAATGAGTACATCACTAAGTGCAAGTGAATCATTAAGTGCATCATTAAGCGCGAGTCAATCATTAAGCACGAGTGAATCAATGAGTACATCGTTAAGTGCGAGCTCATCACTAAGTACATCAGTGAGTGCAAGTGGGTCATTAAGTACATCGTTAAGTGCGAGCGAATCACTAAGTATATCATTAAGTACGAGTGAATCATTAAGTACATCGTTAAGTGCAAGCCAATCATTAAGTACATCACTAAGCGCAAGTGAGTCATTAAGCACATCAGTGAGTGCTAGTCAATCAATAAGCACAAGCGAATCAATGAGTACCTCACTAAGTGCTAGTCAATCATTAAGTACATCACTAAGTGCAAGTGAGTCATTAAGCACATCACTAAGTGCGAGTCAGTCATTAAGTACATCACTAAGTGCAAGTGAGTCATTAAGCACATCACTAAGTGCGAGTCAGTCATTAAGTACATCACTAAGTGCAAGTGAGTCATTAAGCACATCACTAAGTGCGAGTCAGTCATTAAGTACATCACTAAGTGCAAGTGAGTCATTAAGTACATCACTAAGTGCGAGTGAATCATTAAGTACATCGTTAAGTGCAAGCGAATCATTAAGCACATCAATAAGCGCAAGTGAGTCATTAAGCACATCACTAAGTGCGAGTGAATCATTAAGTACGAGTCAATCATTAAGCACATCATTAAGTACAAGTGAATCACTAAGTGCATCATTAAGTACAAGTGAATCAATGAGTACCTCACTAAGTGCGAGTGAATCATTGAGTACATCACTAAGTACAAGTGAATCAATGAGTACATCATTAAGTGCAAGTGAGTCATTAAGCACATCAGTGAGTGCTAGTCAATCAATGAGTATCTCACTAAGTGCGAGTGAATCATTAAGTACATCATTAAGTACATCACTAAGCGCAAGTGAGTCATTAAGCACATCATTAAGTGCAAGTGAATCATTAAGTACATCGTTAAGTGCGAGCGAATCAATGAGTACCTCACTAAGTGCTAGTCAATCACTAAGTACCTCACTAAGTGCAAGTGAATCATTAAGTACCTCACTAAGTGCGAGCGAATCATTAAGCACATCATTAAGTGCGAGTGAATCATTAAGTACATCAGTGAGTGCTAGTCAATCAATGAGTACCTCACTAAGTGCAAGCCAATCATTAAGTACATCGTTAAGTGCGAGCGAATCATTAAGCACATCATTAAGTACTAGTCAATCATTAAGTACATCAATAAGCGCAAGTGAGTCATTAAGCACATCAGTGAGTGCTAGTCAATCAATGAGTACATCACTAAGTGCTAGTCAATCACTAAGTGCATCATTAAGTGCGAGCGAATCATTAAGTACATCACTAAGTGCAAGTGAATCATTAAGTACATCGTTAAGTGCAAGCCAATCATTAAGCACATCACTAAGTGTGAGTGAATCATTAAGCACATCAGTGAGTGCTAGTCAATCAATGAGTACATCACTAAGTGCGAGCGAATCACTAAGTACATCAGTAAGTACGAGTCAATCATTAAGTACATCAGTGAGTGCTAGTCAATCAATGAGTACATCGTTAAGTGCAAGCCAATCATTAAGTACATCATTAAGTACAAGTGAATCACTAAGTACATCATTAAGTACATCAATAAGCGCAAGTGAATCATTAAGTACCTCACTAAGTGCGAGCGAATCACTAAGTACCTCACTAAGTGCAAGTGAATCATTAAGTACATCAATAAGCGCAAGTGAATCATTAAGTACATCACTAAGTGCGAGTGAATCATTAAGCACATCAATAAGTACAAGTGAATCATTAAGTACGTCATTAAGCACAAGCTCATCACTAAGTACCTCACTAAGTGCAAGTCAATCATTAAGTGAATCATTAAGTGCAAGTCAATCATTAAGTGAATCATTAAGCGCGAGTCAATCATTAAGTACATCATTAAGCGCAAGTGAATCATTAAGTACATCATTAAGTACGAGTGAATCATTAATTACATCGTTAAGTGCGAGCGAATCATTAAGCACATCAATAAGCGCAAGTGAGTCATTAAGCACATCACTAAGTGCGAGTCAATCATTGAGTACATCGTTAAGTGCTAGTCAATCACTAAGTACATCATTAAGTGCAAGTGAGTCATTAAGCACATCAGTGAGTGCGAGTCAATCAATGAGTACCTCACTAAGTGCAAGTGAGTCATTAAGCACATCACTAAGTGCAAGTGAATCATTAAGTACATCGTTAAGTGCTAGTCAATCACTAAGTACATCATTAAGTGCAAGCCAATCATTAAGTACATCATTAAGTGCAAGTGAATCACTAAGTACCTCACTAAGTGCGAGCGAATCACTAAGTACCTCACTAAGTGCAAGTGAATCATTAAGTGCATCATTAAGCGTGAGTCAATCATTAAGTACAAGTCAATCATTAAGTACATCGTTAAGTGCAAGCCAATCATTAAGTACACCAGTAAGCACAAGTGAATCAATGAGTACACCATTAAGTGCGAGTGAATCAATGAGTACATCACTAAGTGCAAGTGAGTCATTAAGCACATCAGTGAGTGCGAGTGAATCAATGAGTACATCACTAAGTGCAAGTGAGTCATTAAGCACATCAGTGAGTGCGAGTGAATCAATGAGTACATCACTAAGTGCAAGTGAGTCATTAAGCACATCACTAAGTGCGAGTCAATCATTAAGCACATCACTAAGTGCAAGTGAGTCATTAAGCACATCACTAAGTGCTAGTCAATCATTGAGTACATCGTTAAGTGCTAGTCAATCATTAAGTACATCAGTGAGTGTGAGTCAATCAATGAGTACATCACTAAGTGCAAGCCAATCATTAAGTACATCACTAAGCGCAAGTGAATCATTAAGTACCTCACTAAGTGCGAGTCAATCAATGAGTACATCGTTAAGTGCAAGTCAATCACTAAGTACATCATTAAGTGCAAGTGAGTCATTAAGCACATCAGTGAGTGCTAGTCAATCAATGAGTACCTCACTAAGTGCGAGTGAATCATTAAGTACATCGTTAAGTGCTAGTCAATCACTAAGTACATCAATAAGCACAAGCGAATCAATTAGTACCTCACTAAGTGCTAGTCAGTCATTAAGTACATCATTAAGTGCAAGTGAGTCATTAAGCACATCACTAAGTACAAGTGAGTTACCAAGTCAATCTGAATCTCATAGAGAAAGTCAAACACAAAGTAGATTGCCACATACCGGTGAAGAAAAAGCTAGCCAAACAGGCTTAATTGGTTTAGCATTACTGGGAGCAGGTGCTTTACTTAAAAAGAAAAAAAGACAAGATGAAGAAACAGACGAACTAGACGCATAAGATTAAAGGCAATATAAACACAATAAAATAACTAACTGGATAATATTATCCAGTTAGTTATACGTGTTTATAGGTATACATGAAATATAAAAAATATAGGAGAACTGGTATGATAAAGTACATTCGAAAACAACTGCATAAATATCCAGCTGTTCGAAAATCTTTAGTAACATTATTAATCTTGAGCATTTATTTATTAGGAACACATATTTCAGTTCCTGGGCTTAGCAAAGATCATATCCATGTTAATGAGTTTTTAGCACAAGTCAGTCAATTAACTGCTGGAAACTATAATACGATTAACTTATTTACATTAGGATTAGGTCCATACATGTCGGGTATGATTTTGTGGAGATTAGTCACTATGCAGAAAATAGTTGATATAGATAAAATGCCTGAACAAAAAATAAATGGTATTAGAATGATAGTTATAATTATCATTGCACTTATTCAGGCACTTAATATCATGTTGAATATTAATAGCGTTAAAATAAATGGAATACCAGATTTTATTATCAATGGTGTTATCATGTTGAGTTTAATTTCGGGAATGTGTGTACTTATGTGGTTATGTAGCATGAATATAGCATATGGTATAGGTGGAATGTCTATTATAATATTGATAAATGTTCTTTCTAACCTAATGAAGCAAATTCTTGAATTATTATTTGCTAAAGAGTATATTATTCTAAGTATTGTTATCTTCCTTATTATTTTAGCAATATTATTATGTATATTAATGGATAAAGGAGAATATAGAATACCTTTAAATAGAGTAGGTATTGATAGTGATTATAGAGAAAAAACATACTTGCCAATTAAAGTTAATTCATCCGGGGGATTATCTATTATGTATGCTTTGACTTTATTTGCATTGCCACAATATTTAGTCTATATCTTATCCTATTTCTTTAAAAATAATAACATATTAGACTGGTTAGTTAGACACTTAAATGTTCAAACAGGATTTGGCTTAACTATTTATCTAGTTATTATTTTTTACCTAACAATAGGCTTTGGATTTTTCAATGTTAATCCAGATGATATTGCTGAACAACTTCAAAAAAATGGAGATTATATTGACAACGTTAAACCAGGAAAAGAAACAAGACACTATTTGAATAAACTTGTGTTGCACATGTCAATATTTGGAGCAACCTATATTACAATTTTAGCAGGAGCACCATTATTGTATGGTCTATTAACACAAACAACCTCTCAATTATACTATTTGCCGGGTTCAGTTATGTTAATAACGGGATTGACACTTGTTGTTTTAGAAGAAATAGATGTTTTACTTATTGGAAACAAATACAAAACCATTTTAGATGATATAATTGAAAAATAGAAAGGAGATGTGAGATGTTTTATTTTATTCCAGCATGGTATAGTCATTACAAAAAATGGGGAATGCTTGATAATCATAAAATAGAGTTTGACGATACAATCAATCAAATTCGTATGTTCAAAAAAGCGAACGAAAAGTTGTGTGTAGTTGTGACAAACTATTTTCCACAACTTAGACACTTTTTACATCGTCAAGATTTATTAGATGTTTCAGTATTACCTATTTTTGACATTATTCAAGACACTCAAAACACCCCCATTCAACGTATTATTCAACTTGATGATTTTGATTGGGACAAACACACTGAATTTGTCTACACACCATTTCTTATTTCAGCACGTCAACACAATCAACTTATTGCTAATATTATACTTAATGATGCTGGACAAATCGCATCAGTAGATTTTTTTGGTACACAAGGCAAAACATATCTATTTGACGATAGAGGTTTTTTATCCAGTATTATTTATTATGATGAGAATAGAATAGCATTATATCAAGAATATATGAATTCTTTTGGCGATTGGTGTATTCGGGAACATTTATTAAGTGATAAACATTATATAGAAGTCAATCCAAATCAAGCAAGTAAATTTTCACAATTAATATATGCTGACCTAGAAGAACTTATTCAAGATATATTGACAAGTGAACATTTAAGTCTACAAACAGACCAAGATTACCTTATTATCGCCGCTCACCCACATCATCACGATTTATATTTAAATTGTTTCTCACATATCAAAAAAGGTATTTCTTTTTTCTTAGATAGATATCCAATAGAATTATTAACATTAACAAATGAATGGGAAAATACACCATTTATCGTAGCAGATACTGAAATTAAACGAGAGCAAATTCAAGAGAAACTTCCACAATTTAATCAGTCTATCTATCATTTGCCGCCTTATGATACACGTTTGAGATTAGGAACAAGTCAGCGTTTGAAACAATTGCAAGTTTGTTTAGTGATTGATACTTTATCTGATGAAACTATCTTAGAACTCTTTTATACATTAGCTCAGATGATGGTAAACAATGACAAAATAGACCTAGTTATCGTGACAAGAAATCTTGAAAAAGTAAATCAGTATAAACAGATGTTGACTACCATACTTGACACGTTCCCTGTCGATTATGAAGAAGATGAAGAAACATCTTTAGACGATACAAAAGAACCTCTAACATGGTATAGCAAGCGTATCAACCTTGTTGGCATTAAAGAAGAACAAGATATTATTTTGGTGTTTGAAACAGTTCGTGTGATTGTTGATATGCAAGAAAATCCCGATATTTTTATTCAAATTGCAGGAATTAGTGCAGGAATTCCACAAATTAATTTGAAAACCTCACAATATGTGATACATCAAAAAAATGGCTATATTATTGAGTGTAGTGACGAATTGCCAAAGGCTTTGGAATATTATCTATCCGGATTGAAGCATTGGAATGAAGCATTAGTTTATTCAGTAGACAGATTACTAACCTATACAGACGATAAAATCGTGGAAGAATGGAAAAAAATAATGAGGCAGACAACATGAAAAAGAAAAAAAAGAAAATATTACATATAGGATCAGTTGAATGGCAAGAAAATATTCATGTTCCGGACAATATTAGTTGGTATGATGTACGCCCAGATGAAATACATACCATTCCAATTACCAAATTTGTGGAAGAAAAACGTGGGAAAAAAATCATCAACAAAGAAGTACCTGAAGTGTATGATGTTGTCATTTTAAGTGATTACTTTGTGACGGGAGATTTGACATACATTGAAGAAACAGTCAACGCCTATGCAGTAGTTTGTCAATATGGATTCCAACATGCTCCTGAATTAACAGCATTCTTTAAAAAGAAAATGCCTCAACCATTACACATGGATTCGCCACAACAAGTTGTTGACATTATCCATAAAAATTTTTTTAATGGACAATACGGAAGTAAACTACCTATCTCATCTATTGATATTTCACCAAATTTTAAAGGGAACATGCACTATGAAGGATCCGCCTATTTAAGTCTAACGCATCAATTTGGACAAGACTTATCTCCTATTTGTTTTTGGAAATATAATGTGATGCTAGACAAAAATGTGGCTATGGAAATATGGTTAGAATACATGTGTGAGCACACTTGTGAGATAGAACTACATGTTCAACTAATTGCTATGGGTGGAAATGAAGTCATTAAAGAGTGGACACTTCATCAAGAAGATATGCAAAATCCGACTATTTTTGATGAAAAAGATGGAGGATATTTAAGTTTTTCTCTATGGGTTAAAGGGGAAGGAACAATCCAAATAGGAGCATTACATCATAGATTTTCCAATTTGACTTATGGGCAATTTATTTTGGGTGGACAACGCTATAGTGACGAAAAGCGACAAGAATTTATTTATTACTTTAATCCAGGGAACTTAAAACCACCTTTAAATATTTATTTTTCAGGGTTTCGTCCAGCCGAAGGATTTGAAGGATACTGGATGTTGAAAAGTCTAGGACATCCATTCTTATTATTCGGAGATCCTCGTTTAGAAGGTGGCGCTTTTTACATGGGAAGCCCAGAATTTGAACAGAAAATATTATCTGTTATTCAAGAATGCTTGACATACTTGAATTTCAGCAATAAAGATATGATTTTATCTGGGTTATCTATGGGAACATTTGGTGCGTTATACTATGGAAGTCAATGTTCGCCCTATGCCATTATTATTGGAAAACCATTAGTTAATGTTGGAAGTATTGCTGGTGTAGCACAGAAACTAAGGCCAAATGAATTTCATACATCATTTGATGTGTTAAAACTACATACAGGTGGAATTAGTCAAGAACATATTAAACAATTAGACGAAAGATTTTGGACACATTTTTCATCTTCAACATTCCAAAACACCATGATTGCAACATCATACATGAAGCATGACGACTATGATCCAAGCGCATATTATAACATGATTGAACGTGTAGGACATCAGTCTATCAAGATTTATGGCAATGGTTGGATAGGTAGACATAATGATAATAGTGCTGCCATTACAAACTGGTTTTTCACACAATATAAAGAAATTATAAAACGAGATTTTGGAGGTACTTTTGAATGACACATCAAATGATAGCCCCGATAGTAATACAGTGGAGTAAAGGGGGAGCAAGTTTTTTATACGGAACACATTTAGAATATCAAAAAGACGGTAGTATTATTTTTGAAAATAATTTAATGACATCTGGAACGATTGTTCAAGAATGGATTTCTCATGGAGTCTATCAAGCTACACGTAGAATATCGCCTCTTCCTCTATTAATTCCGGGAAAAACTTATCAATTGATTGCAAATATGACCTGTGTACCCCAAAACAGTATTTTTATAGGTATAAAATTTTTTGACCGCTATGAACATGAATTAGACTTTGTCATTTTAAAAGAATCCACTAATCAATTTAACGTTCCTGAACAGACTTACCAATACCGTATTCAATTGATAAATGCTGGGTGCAAACGGATTGATTTTCACTCATTAGTACTTCAAGAAAATGAAGAGTGTTCTCGTCAGTTAAGACAACAATCAGATGTAAAAGTAAATAAACTCATTCAACCAGATAAAGCAAACGACACAATAACGATTATCTTTTTGGAAAACATCAACCACTCTGTTAGTGTATACAATCATTTGGCTAAAAACTTAACGAATGTTTGGCTTGTCAGTGATATACTAACACAAGAAAATAGCGTTGATTTTGTAAGTCGTATTCATCAACTAAAAAAGCATTATGCCATAACACATGTGAAACTAGTTGGTTATGATAAAATTAGCAATTTTTTAGCCCTTTACTATGGAACGATTTTTGCAAATAGTTATGTATACATCACAGATGATTTAGGCAATGTGGAGTATTATCAAGAGATGCTACATATTCAAGAGGGACAAGATATATTAAAAACAACAGATTACCACTATGTGTACATTTACAAAAATATACAAGATAACATGGGAATTTTAAAACCACTTATTGACACTAGTTTACATTTGAAGTATCTACCATTACATAAACAGAAAGAGGAATAGTAGTCATGAAATATGCCTTAATTGATAGACGTCGACTAAGAAAATTGAATAAAATCTTAAAAAAGATTAATGCTTTGTCTGACTTTATGGCACAACTAAGTGATGAAGAATTGCAATATCAAACAGTTTTATTTAAAGACAGACTAGCTAAAGGTGAAACATTAGATGATTTACTAGTAGAAGCCTTTGCCAGTATTCGTGAAGCAGCAAAACGTATACTAGGTACGTATCCTTATGATGTACAAGTATTAGGTGCAATTGTCTTACATCAAGGAAATATTGCTGAGATGAAAACAGGTGAGGGAAAAACATTAACAGCTACCATGCCAATCTACTTAAATGCTTTATCTGGAAAAGGTGTTATTTTAGTTACAACGAATGATTATTTAGCAAACAGAGATGCAAAAGAAATGGGTAAAGTATATACCTTCATGGGATTAACTGTTGGTAATATTGCTCAATACGATGATAAGAAACTAACACCTAAAATGAGAAGAAAAATTTATAATTGTGATATTGTCTATACAACACATAGTGGGCTTGGTTTTGACTATTTGATGGACAACTTAGCCAGCAGTCCTGAACATAAATTTTTACGCCCATTTCATTATGTTATTATTGATGAGATTGATGCTATTTTATTAGATAATGCCCAAACACCACTAGTCATTTCTGGAGCACCTAAAGTGCAATCAAATTTGTACCAGATGTGCAATGATTTTATTTTAACTTTAGTTAAAGAAATAGATTATAAAGTAGATGAAGAAAAAACAAGCGTATGGTTAACCGAAAAAGGAATGAAAGAAGCAGAAGCATTCTTTTTAGAAAAGCATCTTTATACACATGACAACATTAAACTTGTTCAGCATATTCTTCTGGCTTTAAAAGCACATCTGTTATTTGAAAAAGATAAAGACTATGTTATTGATGATAAAGAAATTAAGCTACTTGATAGACAAGATGGACGCGTTATTAAAGGCGTTAAATTACAATCAGGGCAACACCAAGCAATTGAAACAAAAGAACATGTTAAAATAACAACAGACGATAGAGCCATGGCAACGATAACTTACCAAAATCTATTTAAGCTATTTCCAAAAATGTCAGGAATGACTGGAACAGGTAAGGTTGCTGAAGATGAATTTATTGAAACCTATCAACTAGAAGTTGTTGTCATTCCCACACATAAACCAGTTATTAGAATTGATTATCCTGATAAAATTTTTCCAACATTGCCAGAAAAACTATACGCTTCAATGGAGATGGTAAAGCAATTACACCAAAAAGGACAGCCCATTATTATTGCAACAGCCAATGTAGATATTTCGGCTATTTACTCTCAATTATTATTAATGGAAGGTATTCCACACAATGTGTTGAATGCATATAATGTTGCAAAAGAAGCGGAAATTATAAAAGATGCCGGTCAATTTGGAGCAGTAACGGTTGCAACACCCATTGCAGGACGAGGAACAGATATTTTGCTTGGAAAAGGTGTGCAAGAATTAGGAGGATTAGCTATTATAGGAACTGAAAAAATGACTAACCCACGTGTTGATTTACAAATGAGAGGACGTTCTGGTCGACAGGGAGATCCTGGAATGAGTCAATTCTTTGTATCACTAGAAGATGATGTTATTGTCAAAAATGGTGCAAAATGGCTAATAAAACACTATAAAGAATTATCCAAAACAGCACATTCTCATCATCCTAGACAATTGAAAGCTAAACGTATTGCACGTGCTATTCGACAAGCACAAGAAGTGAGTGAAAATAAAGGGCGTGGAGCCAGAGCTATGGCATTGGCATTTGATGAGTCAGTTAAAGTCCAAAGAAATCTTCTTTATAAAGAAAGAGATATATTAATTGAACAAAGTCATATTCCTATCCAAAACACGCTTGAAACCGTGATAGACAATTTTATTGATCAAACAGTACCATTGACAATACAAAATATTGAGCGTTATATTTTAGATAACATGAGTTATCAATTTGAACATCATTTATTACAGTCATTAAATGTAGAAAACAAACTGGACGTAAAGCAATTTCTAATGGACTATATCCAACAAGAACTAACAAAAAAAGAAACATTATTAAAAAGTTCGCAAAATATTACAAATTTTTATCGCACATGTGTTATCAAAGCAATGGATGAGAGTTGGATTGGACAAGTAGATTATTTACAACAACTAAGAGCGATGATGGTATCACGAACACATGCTCAAAAAGATCCGTTAAAAGAATACAAAAAAGAGGCATACATAGCCTTTGATGATATGAAGAATGTTATTAAATATAATATATTAAAAAATGTTATGTTAAGTAGAATTACTATTCAAGATGATCGTTTGAGTATTCATTTTGTGTAAATTAAATAAAGAAAGGGAAGCAAAGATGACCATTTATAATATTAATCTTGGTATAGGGTGGGCAAGTAGTGGTGTAGAATATGCACAAGTCTATCGAGCAGGGGTGTTTAGACAGTTAAAGCAACCTGCAAAATTTATTTTTACAGATATGATTAGGGAAAACATTCAACATTTGACTCAAAATATAGGTTTTTTAGACGAAGAAGTGATTTGGTTATATACTTATTTTACTGATATTAACATTGCGCCGACAACATATACATTAGATGATTTTCTCAAAACTATTCCATATACACAAGAACCTAGAATTGAAAGAACAGAACAAATCGTTCGCTATATTTATAGTGACCATAACGTTTTTTTCACAGCATATTTAGCACCAAATAGTACCACTAAAGTGGAACGTGTAGAATACGTTGTTAATGGTATTTTAGTTAGAAAAGACTATTTTTCATATACAAAAATTTATTCAGAATATTATGCACCTAAAAATAATGAGGCATGTTTATACCAACGTCGATTTTTTAATGAGGACGGTAGTGTTGCCTATGAAGAAATAATAGACGGAGCACAATCTATTTATCGAATGAATGAAAAAACAATTTTATACTCTAAAGAAGAATTCATGGTATATTTTATGAAACAGTTGTGTTTGACTAAAGAAGATATTGTGATTTTAGACCGTTCAACAGGAACAGGGCAAGCTGTTTTTCAATACTGTAAGCCAGCACGCCTTGGGATTGTTGTTCATGCTGAACATTTTAGTGCAAATTCTGTTACACAAGACACAATTTTATGGAATAACTATTATGATTACCAATTTACAAATGCAGATAAAGTAGACTTTTTCATTACTGCTACTAAAGCTCAAAAAGACTTACTAGTGCAACAGTTTGAAAAATATACACCATTCATACCTGCTATTTATGAAGTGCCTGTTGGTAGTTTAGACACATTAAAAGGTATGGATACACCAAGAAAACCTTATGCACTAGTAACTGCCTCACGTTTAGCATCAGAAAAACATATTGATTGGTTAATTCACGCTGTGGCAAACGCTAAAAAAAGTATTCCAGAGTTGACATTTGATATTTATGGTGAGGGTGGACAATCTGATGCTTTAAGACAACTAATTACAGAATATAACGCTCAAGATTACATTCAGCTAAAAGGGCATCAAGATTTAAGCGATGTTTATCAACAGTATACAACTTATGTAAGTGCCTCAACGAGTGAAGGATTTGGCTTAACATTATTAGAGGCAGTAGGTTCAGGGTTATCTATGATTGGATTTAATGTACGCTATGGAAATCAAACCTTTATTCAAAATGGTGAAAACGGCTATTTGATTGACAAAACAGACGACATGGACTGGCATGATATTGTGACACAATTATCTGAAAAAATTGTTCAATTGCTGACGAAACATAACTTGGAGTATGCACAAAAAGTATCTTATCGTATTGCTGAACACTATTTGACAAGTGAAACTGAACAAAAATGGTTACGTGTACTGAAAGGAGAGAAAGCATGATTTGTTTGTACCAACACTATAATCAAGAGAGCCAAGATTTGCACTATTCATTAAATCAAATTGGTGTGAATTGCCCAGTCGTTGTGATTGAAGATAACGGATTTTTACCTGAACACGTGTATTCTCCATTTCGTCACTATACAGAGAATAAAAAGCATAGCGGTAAACCTTTATATTACAATCAATTAAAAGTACCAGACTACTGGGAAATAGAAGGCAATCAACACGAGGCAAAAGTAATGGACCTTGGAGTTGTTCGTGCCATTATCCGATACGCTTTTCCAAAACATTTACGTTTAATTCAAACAGTTGAATGGTTAGATATGAATGGAAAAGTCAGAAGTATAGATAGATACAATCAGTATGGTTGGAGATTTGCACAAACTATTTTTACAAGTGATACTAAACCAATTAATACGACTTACTATACTCAAGATGAAAAAGAAATTTTAGTTGAAAATCATCAAGTAGGTACATTAAGTTTAAATGATGGACAACATGTCAGACTATTTGCGAATAGGATAGAATTTATTCACTTTTATTTAAAAAATGCTCAATTTAATTTAGATAAAATTATTTATAATTCATTGGCGGAACCATTTTTAGTTGCGTATTATTTAAAAGAAACAGGTGAAGATACATTAGTATGGCAGGAAAATATTCAAAATGAAATACCGGGCAATATGGAAATCCTTCTACAAAAAAATTGCAATCGCCTAACACGAGTACTCGTTCAAAATAAAGGCGTTTATCAACGTTTAAATGAATTGATGAATGCTGAACAAAAAGAGAAATGTCAATTTATCGGGAACATTTATCCGATTAAACGTCAAAATACACTAACACCAACGATTTTAATTTACACAAATTCAGATCAAATTGAGCAAATTGAACCATTAATTCAATCTTTACCAATGTATTATTTTAACATTGCAGCATTAACAGAAATGTCTAGTCATTTAATGGCATTACAATCTTATCCTAATGTCCATCTTTTCCCAAATGTGACAATGGCTAATATACATAAATTAAACACAACATGTGATATTTATTTAGATATTAATCATTATGACGAAGTTGTATCAGCGCTTAGAACAGCCTTTGAGCATAATATGTTATTATTTGCTTTTTCTAATACCGTACATCATAAATCGTATATTAATGATGCACTAATCTTTAATCCAGAAGATGTTCATGAAATGATTGCAACATTGCAACATATTCACACAAATAAAGAAGAAATGATTAATTTATTGAATGCACAATACACATCTTCTGATCATCAAAGCAGTGAAGACTATCATCGTATATGGGAGAATTAGTATGAGCCAGCAAAAAAATATTTTGGAAAAAGCAATTGAAGAGCAAATGAATGAGGCACGATATGAAGTACCAAAAGAGAAAAAGAAGAAAAAAAACTTTAATATGCAAATTATTTTAATAATAGGTGTGTTATTAGGTTTAATTGCCAGCTTGTTACGTTTATTTATGTGAATGTGAGGGGAACAGATGAAAAAAATATCTATTATTATTCCAATATATATACAGAGTAGCTTAAACTATTTGGAAAATTGTTTGAACTCATTAGAGGAACAAACTTTTAAAGATTTTAAAGTGATTATCATTGATACACTAAAAAACGAGAAAAATCAAGTTGTTTACAAACAACTTATACAACGCTATTCCCATAGCGTTGTATATAAACTTGAACATCTCGATACACCGTATGCAACCTTTATAAACCCAAATGATTTTTTAGATAAATTGTATTTAGAGCAATTAATGACAACATTGGAAAAACATCATGTAAATGTTGCAATAACAAATTTTACATTATACAATCATCAAACTGGAGCATACGCATTCCATATTCATAAAGATCAGTATGCAGAAAACATCTACACGCCAGAACAATGGGAGCATGCTCAGGTTGAACAGAAATTTTGGTTGAATAAATGCTATGCAATGCCGTGGGCGAAATTATTTTCTAGTGAACTATTCAATAAATATATAACAAGCATTGAGTATTCAGACTTACTAAATGAGTTGTATCAGTTATATACTGACAAACAATTTAAAGCAGTTTATATTAATGATTCAAAATATATTATGCGAACTGAATACCCCGGTGAATACGAACAATTTTCTTTTTCTGTAAAACCAATTCATGATAGTTTGGATTATATTTTAGCACACAATAGTTCAGTGGCACGTTTTGGAGATGGTGAGATTGATATTATTGCAGGGCATTCTATTCCTTACCAAGAATATGATGCAGCATTGGCTTGCGAACTTGCCAATATTTTAAGTCAACAAAGCACACCAAACTTTTTGGTATGTTTACCTGATGTGTTTGAACAGCAAGAGCGTTATCAGCCTTTTACCATGAATTTTTGGAAAGAGCATCTTATTAAATTTTCTGATGTATATCATTATGTGTGTGCTGCATCTTGGTATGGGAGTACATTTATTTCTAGACCTTACATTGATTTAGTGGACAAAAGTGCGTCTAAGCAATATTTTGGTAAATTAAAGAAAATTTGGGATAATAAAGATATTCTTATTGTAGAAGGTGTTTCATCACGTTCTGGAGTAGGAAATGACTTATTTGATAATGCACGCTCTATTCAAAGAATTATTTGCCCCCCTAAAAATGCATTTAGTTACTATGAAGAGATTGCACATGCCATTCGTCAACACGGCAAACATAAGCTCGTTTTACTTATGTTAGGTCCAACAGCAAAAGTCTTATCGTATCATCTTAGCCAAGAAGGGTATCGCACTATAGATATTGGTCACATTGATTCTGAATATGAATGGTATAAAATGGGAGCAGAAACTAAAGTTAAACTTTCAAACAAGCATACAGCAGAATTTAATCATGATGAACATATTACGTATCATTATGATTCAGTCTATCTCTCTCAAATTGTTTATCAAATAGGTAAAGAGCATTTACCAGAAAAGATAAATGAACAAAAAGAAGTGGTCACGGTCATTGTTCCCGTGTATAATGCAGAAAAGTATTTAAGAACGTGTATAGACAGTATTTTAAGACAGACATATGCTTCCATACGTTTGTTGCTTATTAATGACGGATCAACGGATAGTTCTGCCCAAATTTGCGAGGAATATGCACAACAAGATGAGCGTGTATTTGTTCATCATAAATTAAATGGTGGAGTAGCAGAGGCTAGAAATTATGGGCTGAGTATTGCAAAACATATTGATTCCGAGTACATTTTATTTGTTGATTGTGATGATTGGTTAGAAATCAATCATATCGAAAAATTACATACATTGCTAAAGAAAACAGATAGTGATATTGCAATTGGAAACTTTACGGCTTATCATCAAAATAAGAATACTTTTGCGTTTCATATTCATCAAAATGATATATTTGAGAAAACGTATACTGTTGCAGAATGGTTTAAAGAAGAATATCAACCACAATGGTGCTTGAGCCAATGTTTTACTGTGCCTTGGGCAAAATTGTATAAAAAATCTTTGTTGAATCATATTGTGTATCCTGTTGGTAAGCGTGTGGAAGATGATTATACAACGTACAAAGTCTATCTAATGGCTGAAAAAATTGCTTTTCTTAACGAATCAATTTATTTCCATAGAAAATATGAAAATAGCATTACAGGGCATAGTTCTTTGATTGATGTATACCCACTTGAAAGTATTGAAGAGAGAATTACATTGCTTACATTAAAAGGTATGGACATCTCCTTAGAAAAGAATGCATATCTATGGCGCTTAACTCTTCATGCAGATATTTATAAAAAAAGTGGGAATATGGTTAAATATAAAGAAATAATGGCAAAATTACATTTATGTAAATGTTAATGGGGGCTATATAAATTGAGAAATATAAATATATAGACTGAATAGGAGAAAAAATGAAAGTACATATTACAAATCTACATGGACATGCGCAAAGCAGTGTTGCACAAATAGCACAGAACATGGTCACCAAAATTGCCATGGAAATGGGAATTAGAGAAATTGGTATTTATGCTTATCCAGTTCAAACGGATAGTCCTAGTGAATTAAGTAAACGAATTGACGGTATGATGGCTGGACTTGGTCGAGATGATATTGTCATTATGCAATCTCCAACATGGAACAATATAGAGTTTGACGAAATTTTTATTAGAAAAATTAAACTGTATTCAGATGTCAAATTCGCTATTTTTATTCACGATATTATTCCATTAATGTTTAAATCAAACGAATATTTAATTGATCGAGTGATTGCGATGTATAATAGTGCTGATGTGATTATTGTGCCATCTCAAAAAATGTTAGATGAATTGTACCGTAGAGGATTGACTGTTAAACGCATAATTATTCAACACATGTGGGATTATCCAGTTGATTTAATGCTTGACACACCAAAATTTAGCCAAACAATAAACTTTGCTGGAAATCCAGAGCGCTTTACATTCATTAATGAATGGACGTATGCTAATCCACTACGTGTATTTACAGGACAAACTATTGATACTTCAGAAATTAATGTTATACACGAACCATGGAGAGCAAATCATGAATTACTAATTGACTTAGCAAAATTCGGAGGCTTTGGTCTTGTATGGTCGCAAAAAAGTGATGTAGATTATTATGAGTTGAATATTTCTTACAAATTAGGAAGCTATCTTGCAGCAGGCTTACCAGTTATTGTGCAAGACACCTTATCAAATCAACAGATTATAAAAGACAACCATATAGGTATAGTTGTTAAAGACTTAGAAGAAGCAAATGAGCGGATTAGCCGAATGACTGAATTAGAATATAATGAAATGGTAGAGAATGTGAAAAACTATCGTGGGCTAATTACACAAGGATTTTACACTAAAAAAGTATTGGTAGATACAATTCATGCTTTGCTAAGTCAATAAAATGATTAAGTATTATCTTAAAATTGCAAGGGACTAGGAAAAAAAGTCTTAACAATAAAAAACAGCTTATAATGACGTCATCAGAAACGTTGATTCTAAGCTGTTTTCAATTTTTTAAATGGTAATCGAAACGTTGAAATTCTAGTTTTTCCCAGTCCCAGCACGTTTGTACAGGCAGTAACACAATTATTTTTTCTTGTCTAATACGGCATCAATAGCTAAAGCGATTGAGATAACATAGATAGCATGTTCAGGATTTGGAATATGTAGTTCAAAAGTGTCTGTCCATGAGAAGAAGCGTTTCTTGATTGTGGCAATCACTGATTGATTTTTGTCATAAATGGTATACTCACATAAATCTTCTCTCTTAATTAACCACCCTAACGCTTCAATAGTGAATTTTGGTTTAAGAAAAGACCATTCTTGTTTGATTGATGCTACAAGTGTATCTTGTATATAAATATTAAAACTAGGCATGAAAAATGAGAAACTTTCTTTAAAATAAGCAAGTTCGTTATCAGTATTTGCTTGGTAGAGATGTAATTTACGTCCTATTAAGGAGAAATTTCCTTTTATTGTGTATACAGGTTGTTCATGCTCATCATAAATATTAAAATTTTGCATAAGTGATAGTGCTTTTTGTTTCATATAAAGATACATAATAGCTTCCCCCTTTTTCATGATGTCTATATTATAACTTATCTTGTACATAAAAACATCAGACTAACGGCTGAATTAAAACATTAGAGGGTATAGTAAATATCATTTTTTTATGAAATCATGCAAATCAATAATAGATTTTAATAGACGAATGACTCTTTTTTTGTTATGATAGACTAAATTCAATGAAAAAGAGAGTACTGTTTGTGAACTAGTCTAGCGAATCGGAAGTGGTGAGAGCCGATGTAGTTGCAAATAAGGAAGCGCACTTTTGAGAAGGGAAACCCGTTTCGACACGTTACGTCTAATGAGTGGAAATAAAATTTCAATTAGAGTGGTACCACGGACTTGTATTCGTCTCTATTAAATAGGTAAATCTATTTAATAGAGTTTTTTTATTGCAAAATTAACGTAGAAAAGAGGAAATAGAATGAATGATTATAAATTAATTGTTGCCAAAGCACTACACGAACAATTAAAACATGCTTTAGACGAAGAAGCGATTTATCACTTGTTAGAAGTGCCTAAGTATGCTCATTTAGGGGATTTAGCTTTTCCATGTTTTACATTGGCTAAAGCATTAAGACAAGCTCCGCATCATATTTCTCAAGGACTTGTACCATCAATAACTAGTCCATATATTGATAAAGTGGAAGCGGTTGGACCTTATGTGAACATCTTTTTAAATCGTCAAGTTGTTTCACAAGAAATTTTGAGTATTATTAAAGAACAAGGCACACATTATGGCGATTTGACTATTGGTCAAGGCAAAAATGTTACATTTGATATGTCCTCGCCTAACATTGCTAAGCCAATGTCTATGGGACATTTACGTTCAACAGTTATTGGAGCATCTTTATCAAATATTTATAAAAAAATTGGATATAATACTATTAATATCAATCATTTAGGCGATTGGGGAACACAATTTGGAAAACTAATTGTAGCGTATAAGCGTTGGGGAAATGAAGATGTGGTTAAAGCTGATCCAGTCAATGAATTAGTAAAATTATATGTTGAATTTCATGCTCAAGCTGAAGAGCATCCTGAATTAGAAGATGAGGCACGTGCTATTTTTAAACGTTTAGAAGACGGTGACTCAGAAATGGTGACGTTATGGCAATGGTTTAAAGATGAATCTATTAAAGAGTTTGAAAAAGTGTATAGTATGTTAGATGTTCATTTTGATTATTATACAGGCGAGGCTTTTTACAATGATAAAATGGCAGAGCATATTGAATATTTAGAAAAACATCATATTTCAGAAGTTGATAATAATGCAACAATTGTACGTTTAGATGAGGAAGAATTGCCGCCAGCACTTATTAAAAAATCAGACGGAGCAACATTATACTTAACACGTGATATTGCAACAGCGTATTACCGTCATCGTACCTATGATTTTGTGAAAAGTGTGTACGTTGTTGGGAATGAACAAGCTAATCATTTTAAACAATTAAAAGCGGTCTTGAAAAAAATGGGAAATGATTGGTCTGATGACATGGTGCATGTTGCATTCGGATTAATTACAATTAATGGCCGTAAAATGTCAACACGTAAAGGAGAAATCATTTTACTTGAAGATGTGTTAAACGATGCAACGGAATTAGCCTTAGAGCAAATTGAATTAAAAAATCCAAACCTAGCAAATAAAAAAGAAGTAGCTGCTCAAGTTGGGATAGGTGCCGTTGTATTCCATGACTTAAAAAATGATCGTATGAATAGTTTTAATTTCAACGTTGATGAAGTGGTTCAGTTTGAGGGTGAAACAGGGCCATATATTCAATATTCACGTGTTAGAGCATTGAGTATTTTAAGAAAAGCAACTATGGAAAATCTTCAAACAGATACACTTTCTCTTGTAGATGACTATGCATGGGATGTTATTAAAATGTTACGTGAGTTTCCGCAAGCAATTGAACGTGCAAGTAAATTATATGAACCGTCTGTTTTATCAAAATATGTTATTCAATTAGCTCAAAGTTTTAATAAATATTATGCTAATAGCACTGTTTTAGCAGACGATAAGGAAAAATATGCACGTTTAGTGTTAGTACAGGCAGTTGCTGATGTTTTAAAAGAAGGTTTAAGATTATTGAGTATTAAAGCTCCGGATGAAATGTAATAAAGGGAAGCGTAACGTATGACTAATCATTATTACACAAATCAATCAGAGGTTATTTCACAAGAAAGAAAACATACTATTCATGTGGCAAACTTAGCATTACAGATGTATACAGATAATGGCGTTTTTTCCAAAATGGGATTGGATTTTGGATCCCGTGTCTTAATTGAAACTTTGCTACAAGAAAAATTATGTGCTGGAAATATTTTAGATGTAGGGTGTGGTTATGGTCCAATAGGGATTACTTTAGCAAAATACTACCCAGATAAGTTTATACAAATGGTTGATATAAATGAACGGGCAGTACATTTAGCTAATAAAAATATAGAACTTAACACAGTGACGAATGCTCATGCTCTCCATTCAAACCTCTATGAACACATTGAGGATTTTCAGTTGGCATGTATTGTATCTAATCCACCAATTCGTGCAGGAAAAAGTGTTGTACATCATATTATTGAGCATGCTCATGAGCATTTAGCAAGTGAGGGGAAACTTATTATTGTCATTCAAAAAAAACAAGGTGCTCCAAGTGCACAAAAGAAAATGGAATCAATTTTTGGCAATGTGACTTTATTAAACAGGGAAAAAGGCTATTGGATACTATGTAGCCAAAAAGATGCGACAGATAGAGGATAAATACATTTCATCTTAGTATGTGTAATGTACAATCGTATTCTGATGCTCTTATAGAGAGTAAGACTTGTGAAATGAAGAAATCAGGTTCTAGGTTTTGTCGAGTTCTTTCTTTAGTGCAGAAAGCGTAATAAATAGTGTGGTGTTGAGTGAAGAAAAAGATACATAAGGGTTTATTATCTTGTTTTTAATGTACACATAGTGTATAAGCAAAAGTTTTAAGTTATGATATATAAACATTCATATAGATAATAGCACACAATATATTGTGTGCTATTTGTTTGTTTTATGTATATCTAGTATTTTTGCTATATCGTTTAACTTGCTTTTCTAGACGAAACGTAGTACAGTATTAAAAGAATATTTAAAAGGAGTCTATAAGATGAATCCATATATTGCGATTGATTGGAATAGTATAGAGGATACTATTGATAAATTAACATGGGAGAAATTAACTGAGCAATTTTGGTTAGATACACGTATTCCATTATCGAATGACTTAGACGATTGGCGGACATTGAGTGAAGCAGAACGTGATGTGGTTGAGAAAGTGTTTGGTGGATTAACATTGTTGGATACATTACAATCACAAGACGGTGTGGAAATGCTAAAACAAGATGTGCGTACTCAACATGAGGAGGCAGTTTATAATAATATTCAATTTATGGAATCTGTTCATGCCAAAAGTTATTCCTCTATTTTTAGTACATTAAACACAAAATTAGAAATTGAAGAAATTTTTGCTTGGACAAATTCAAATGAATTTCTACAAACAAAAGCTAACATGATAAATGATGTGTACCAAAATGGGACACCTTTACAACGAAAAGCAGCTAGTGTATTATTAGAATCATTTCTATTTTATTCAGGATTTTTTGCTCCTCTCTATTATTTAGGGAATAATAAATTGGCTAATGTTGCTGAAATTATCAAATTGATTATTCGTGATGAATCTGTTCATGGCACATATATCGGATATAAATTTCAATTATCATATAATGAATTAAGTGAGCAAGAACAAGATACATTGAAAAATTGGGTCTTTGAATTGACTTATACCTTATATGAAAATGAAATTAAATACACACAAATGATTTATGATCAAGTAGGTTGGACAGAGAAAGTCAAAGTATTTATTCGTTACAACGCCAATAAAGCATTGCAAAATCTAGGTTTTGATCCACTGTTTCCAGATACGGCAGAAGATGTTGATCCAATTGTGATGAACGGAATTTCTACTGGAACAAGTAACCATGATTTCTTTTCACAAGTTGGGAATGGGTATTTGTTGGGAGAAGTTGAAGCCATGGAAAATGACGATTATGTAAAATGGCTATAATATTGTATTCCTTGTAAATTTGGTAGAATGAAGACGTATTAGCTTAAAAAAGAGCATTCTATTGGAATGCTTTTTTCATGACTATTTTCATTAAATGATACAAAATTGTGAAAGAAGGTGCCCTATGACAGAAATTAGTATTATTGAACAAGTGAATATACTCTGGAAATCAGTAGAAATATTGCAATCTGCAATTGACTATTCGTATGTTGAAGCCTTAGGAGAGACATTGCAAAATATAGTCAATGAGGAAGTGCAACAAGTACAAGGTGTGCCGTCTGAAAGTGATAGGCAGCAACTAGAGCAATTATATCAACGTATAGATAAGCAACTATCTGCTGAAACTATGAGGAAAGTCATTCAATACACATTTTTAAAAGCAGCAAAACAAGATAAACTGCAAATGAATCATCAAATGACACCTGATACAGTTGCTTTGGTGATAGGTTTTATGGTGAATGCTTTAATATTAGATAAAAAATATACATTGAACGTTGGAGATTTTGCACTTGGTGCAGGCAATTTACTAGCCTGTGTTGCTCAATTTTTGATAGCAAACCATCGTCAAGTGACATTAATGGGAAGTGACAATGATGATGTATTAGTTCATCTTGCAAGTCAATCTCTTGCTTTACAAAAATTAGATGTAAATCTTTTACTACAAGATAGTTTACGTCCAATGTATATTGATTTGCTAAATATTGCCATAAGTGATTTACCGATAGGGTATTATCCAGACAAAGATCAAGCAGCTCATTTTAAAACAGCAAGCCAACAAGGTTTGTCTTATGCACATCATTTGCTTATTGAACAACATATTTATCATTTAAAACCTGGTGGGTTTGGTATTTTTATTGTGCCTAGTACGCTTTTTGAAACAACAGAAGCCACATCATTATTACAATTTTTAACACAACAGACGTATATCCAAGCCTTGTTGCAATTACCAAGCACATTATTCCAACAAGAAAATCAGCAAAAAAGTGTATTAATCGTACAAAAAAAAGCACCCTTTGCAAAACAAGCTAGTCAAGTCTTATTAGGGCATATCCCGGAATTTAAGCAACATGATAAATTTAGACAGTTTGTTCAAACATTTGAAAAATGGGCAAAAGAAAACTGTGTTTATGAGGATACTGTATGAAGCACATACTATTTGTTGGAAGTGGTGCATTCGTTGGTGCAATATTACGCTATGGCATGACGTTAATTCCTATTGCTTATATGACATCTTTTATGAAAACAATGCTTATTAATATAATAGGAGCGTTTTTATTATCAATAATTACACGATTTATTGAAAAAAATATGTTAACACAAGAGATGTTTTTATTGTTAGGAACAGGAGTATGTGGTGGTTTTACAACGTTTTCAACCTTTTCATTGGAAATTATTCAATTAATAGATGACAGACACTATATCATCGCATTTTTATATGCTATATTAAGTGTGGTATTATCGCTTTTTGCAATTATTTTAGGAAGAATAATTTTGCAGTAAAAAAGATTTGAAAAAAAGGGTATTTAGGAGTTATAATATATACCTAATATATATTAAGGAGAAATAAAACATGTCAAAGACAATTGCGATTAACGCAGGGAGTTCAAGTTTAAAATTTCAATTATTTGCAATGCCAGAAGAAGTAGTGTTAGCTAAAGGTTTAGTGGAAAGAATTGGATTAAAAGATTCAATTTTTACAGTAAGTTATGGGGAAGGTCAAAAACATTCTCTTACTTTAGATATTGCTAATCATGACCAAGCAGTGCAAATGTTATTAGATACATTATTAGAATTAAACATTGTAAAAGATTACAGTGAGATTACTGGTGTAGGTCATCGTGTTGTTGCAGGGGGAGAAATTTTCAAAGACTCTGCTTTGATTGATGATAAAGCATTAGAACAAATTGAAAGTTTAGCAGAATACGCACCATTACATCAAATGGCAGAAGTAGCAGGAATTAAAGCATTTAAAAAATTATTGCCAAATATTACAAGTGTAGCTGTATTCGATACATCATTCCATACAAGCATGCCTAAAAAAGCATATTTATATAGTTTACCAATGGAATACTATGAAAAATATGGTGCACGCCGTTATGGTGCACATGGAACAAGTCATAACTATGTTTCACGTCGTGCAGCTGAAATGTTAGGAAAAGATATTTCAGAATTAAAAATCATTACATGCCATTTAGGAAACGGTGGTTCAATTACAGCTGTTAATGGTGGTAAATCTGTTGATACATCAATGGGCTTCACACCATTAGCTGGTATTACAATGGGAACTCGTGCAGGCGATTTTGACGCTTCTTTAATTCCATTCTTAATGGAAAAAGAAAACATTGCAACAGTAAATGAATTTATTGATATTGCAAATAAAAAATCTGGATTATTAGGTATTTCAGGTGTATCAAGTGATATGCGTGATGTAGAAAGTGCCGCTGCTCAAGGAAATGAACACGCACAATTAGCTTATGATATTTTCATTTATCGTATTCAAAAATATATTGGTCAATATGTTGCAGCTATGAATGGAGTAGATGCTATCGTCTTTACTGCAGGAATTGGTGAAAATTCAATGGAAACACGTCGTGATGTCATTGCTGGATTATCATGGTTCGGTTGTGAAATTGATTCAGAAATCAATAAATTACGTGGTGAAGAGTATATTATTTCTACTAAAGAATCAAAAGTGGCTGTATTAAATATTCCAACTAATGAAGAAGTTGAAATTGCACGTGATGTTGAGCGTTTACGTGGATAAATCAATGACAATCTTCCTCGTGTCGTGAACAAAGGTTCACAACACGAGGATTTTTTATGTTGTGCCTAATAAATGAAAAGATGCTGATGGTAATATGCTCAAAAAATAGTGAATACCTTATTGTTTAAATAAAAAATAAGTAATGTCGTAAAAAGTGATAAAAGTAAGCTGGGAAAAATAAGTATTATCTGGAGTGATACGTTTAAAATTGTGAGAAATCAGTATTTATAAACAAAGTTTTCTTGCAGTTTATGTTATTTGTAGACTATTTTCCTAGTTCCATTAGGGATTTGACAAAAAATGAGATATTAAAAAATATGAACTAAATATTCTTATTGCCAATGGAGCGAGTTAGTATCCTATATTTGTGATAACTTAATTGTAAATACTATTTTATATGAAATGGTATTTCACATAGATTTTCAGTTTACAGATGAGTTATTCATAGTTCATGCATTGTACTAAGGAAAGAGAGGGCATGTTGATAGAGAAATTTTAATATCCAATTTAGTGTGTTAAATATTGAGATAGAATGATAGAAAAAATACAGAATAATACTAGGTATCACAGTATGATTTTTTTGAAAAATATGATAGAATGTTTGTGATTGGGAATTTACTAGCCATAGAGCTAAATATATAAAGAAAGTTGGGCATAGATGCAACATCCACGTGAAGGAGAGTTCATTACAATTAAGAGCTACAAACATGATGGTAGTTTGCATCGAACATGGCGTGACACCATGGTTTTGAAAACAAGTGAGCAGTCTATTATTGGGTGTAATGATCATACGCTTGTTACAGAATCAGATGGAAGAAGATGGGTTACAAGAGAGCCTGCTTTATTGTATTATCATAAGCATTATTGGTTTAATATTGTGACGATGATTAGACCAAAAGGCATTTCGTATTATTGTAATATCGCTTCTCCGTATGTTGTAGATTCTGAAGGATTAAAATATATTGACTATGATTTAGATGTCAAAGTTTTTCCGGACGGAGAAAAACGCCTGTTAGATGTTGAAGAATATGAATTACACCGTCGAAAGATGAACTATTCTAAAGAAATTGATCATATTTTAAAAGAAAATGTCCGCATATTAGTTGATTGGATTAATCATGAAAAAGGGCCATTTTCACCTGCGTACGTTGACTTATGGTATGAAAGATATCGTCAATTGATGCGTAGGCGATAAAAATCTTTAGTGTTATACTAAAGGTTTTTTATGCTAAAACGATAGGGAGAATATAATATGGATACATTGAAAGAGCGCCTAAGGCAAAAAAATATGCGGATGACACCGCAACGTTTAGCTGTTTTAGAGTATATTTATGTTTCTAAAACACATCCAAGTGCACAAGATATTTATCAAGCGTTATTGCCTAAGTTTAATACGTTAAGTTTAGCAACAATTTATAATAATTTGAATGCACTTATTGAATTGGGATACGTTATAGAAATGACGTATGGAGATGCAGCAACACGTTATGACTATAAAGAAGATGATGATGTACATTATCATGCGATTTGTGAAACATGTGGTTATATTATTGACTTTTCTTTAGAGGAATTGGATAATTTGTCGGAAATGTTAAAAGAAAAATATAAATTTATAACTCATTCACAGCGTTTAGAGGCATTTGGTCAATGCTATGACTGTCAAAGTAGAACTAGAAAAGAGAAAGAAATGTATGACTAAAAGAAATTTGGATTTAGGTATAAAAATAGGAATAATTTGTCTAATTATGTGTTCGTTAGGAGTCTTGTATATGTATTTGACAAATTCTACGGGCAATATATATCAAAATTTTGTTAACCAAGTATCAGAAGAAGTTGAAAAAGAAGTTGGAAAAGTGGCCTTTTTAGATAAACACATAGAAGGTAAAGCAACACTTGCTTTCTTTCCAATAGATGCTCAAGGGAAACCGGTTGAAAAATTGGCAAATCCATTACACAAAGGTTTAGAAACTGTTGACACACATACAGATATTAGTGTATTTTCATATACGAAGCAGAAAACACTCAACCAATATGATGGATATTATTTATATAAAAAACAATATAAATTGGAACAAGGGAAATATAAGGAACAATCAGCAGAACTTTTGGCGACTTATTATTTCAAAGAATCTGGAGAAACTGTCAGTTTTCAAGATTTATTAGAGGATTCAATTGATAGTCATACAGTTATGGAATTACTGAAAACCTTAGTTAATGACACTGTAAAAGAACTAACACAAAAAGAGAAACTGCTTAATATGTTAGAGCAGAAAAAGTTAAGCGAACTAGATTATGCTTACACAAAAGACCAGTTTTCATTATTGAGTCAAGATGATAATGGAAAAATTTTTTCTACGAAGTTGGATATTACGGACGTGATTCCATATTTTAAAGAAACTGTTGTTTTTGATACGTATAAATCAGTTTACACAACAAAAGTGGCAGAAATACGGGAAAAGCGCAAAACATATCGTCAGCAGATGTTACAAAATATTGTCAATGGTATTAAACAAAAAGTACCGTCTAAAAAAATTGCTTTAACATTTGATGATGGACCAGATAGCGATACTACACCACAAGTTTTAGATATATTGGAGAAATATCAAGCTAAGGCGACGTTTTATATGTTAGGTAGTCGAGTGGCAGGAAATGAAAACATCATAAAAAAAATGGTGGAAAAAGGACATGAATTAGGGAATCATTCATGGGACCATCCGGATTTAACGACATTGCCAGTGGAAGAAGTGAAAAGACAAGTTGAACAGACTCAACAAGCAATAACTGCTGCAAGTGGTGGGGTAGCGCCTAAGAGTATGCGTCCACCTTATGGAGCAATTAATGCTATGGTTAATAGTCACATTAATTTGCCAATTGCCATGTGGAATGTAGACAGTTTAGATTGGAAAACACGTTCAGCAGAGAAAGTGTATGAAGTGGTTACAAATCATATTGGAAATGGAGATGTTGTGTTAATGCATGATATTCATCAAAGTACAGTAGATAGCTTAGATCGCCTAATTGGGCAATTAAAAGAACAAGGATATGAGATGGTAACTTTATCAGAATTATATGATTCACATGAATTAGTTAGTGGTATTCAGTACTTTAGTGCAAATGATGCACAAATTGTGTCTGAATAAGTAAAAATATTTGTTGAAGTGATTAATTTCATGTAGAATGGGAATAGAACTTAGAAACGAGGTGTTATGCATGGAATTTATTGATGAAACAATGCTATTTAATAAAGATGATTTTTCTAATCATAATATTCATAATATGTTGCTTGAGGTATTTGATGCACTATCTGAAAAAGGTTATCATCCAATTAATCAAATTGTAGGGTATTTAATGTCAGGTGATCCTGCATATATACCACGTCATAATGAAGCGAGAAATCGTATTCGCCAGTTTGATCGTGATGAAATTTTAGAAGAATTATTAATCACATATTTGAAGAAATACGGGAGAATGAACTAATCGTGAGAATATTAGGATTAGATGTTGGATCAAAAACAGTCGGAATGGCAGTAAGTGATCCATTAGGTTGGACAGCTCAAGGTATCGGTATTTTATCTATTGATGAAGACAATCAATTATTCAAAATAGAGGAGATTATTCGCATTATTCATGAATATCAAGTTAAAAAGGTGGTTATTGGGCTGCCTAAAAATATGGATAATTCTGAGGGATTTAGAGCGGAAGCCTCTAGGCATTATGCAGAATTATTGCAGGCACAAATTGATATTCCTATTGATTTTCAAGATGAGCGTTTAACAACAGTACAGGCTGAACGCATGCTGATTTCTGAGGGTAATGTGTCACGTAAAAAGAGAAAAAAAGTAATTGACAAGTTAGCAGCAGTTATTCTATTGCAGAACTACCTTGATAGAACATCATCACTTTAAAAAAATTAATAAGAGAAAAGAAAGCGAGAAAGATTATATGACAACAGAACATAATCATGAAGAAGAATACATTACAATTATTGACGAAGAAGGAAATGAAGAATTATATCAAGTTTTATTTACTTTCGATTCAGAAGATTTTGGCAAATCGTATGTTTTACTATATCCAGCTGGTGTAAGCGAAGATGAAGAAGTTGAAATTCAAGCCTACTCATTTAAAGAAAATGAAGAAGGTGGAGCAGGAGAATTATTGCCAATCGAAACAGATCAAGAGTGGGATATGGTAGAAGAAGTGCTAAATACATTTTTAGCTGAAGATGATGAGAAATAGATTAATAATCTTATGTGATAAATGTCTAAGAGGGAGTTGCTTTAGCAACTCCCTCTTAGACTATACTAGAGAAATGTACTTTGGATATATGATAAATCGTATTAGTAAACAAATTGGCATTTCCACACGATTAGTTTTTATATGGTAAATGAATCAGCTGCTTTTTTATGAATATTATTTGGGGTGTACAATAAATCGTGTTGGTGAACAAAAAAGTTCGCCAACACGATTATTTTTTTATAGAAAAAAGTGAAGCAAACCAGTAAACTATAAGTTGAGACAAAATAGTAAAGAGGTGCTTCACATGG